>CAMNAC010000008.1 GCA_946530475.1 uncultured Mycoplasmatota bacterium | reverse complement strand
ATTACCATTTTGAGTATTATTTACTCCATACATATTACCATTTTGAGTATTATTTACTCCATACATATTATTGTTTTGATTTGAATCGTTCATTTTTTTACACCTCAATTAAAATCTATCATGATCAAGAAAGTTAGTCAATTATCTTTTATTACAAGAGTGTTAAAAACTGTAAAATAGCAAAAAAAAGAAACCGAAGTTTCTATTTTTTTATTCTATCTAATTATTCAGCAGATAATTTTCCAGATGTTGCGTCATAAGTCAATTTGTATCCATTTACAGATAATCCAGTAACTCCAGAAATAGATCCGTTTGTTACAGCAATTTCAGTAAATGAAGCTTTTGACCCACTGTAAGTAACTGTTAAATTAATTGGAGTAGCTGTTCCTGATGTAACAGTTTCTGTATAAGTTACAGCATCACCAGTTCCTGGTGCAATTTTACCATTATTGAAAGCAACAGTTGTATCTTCATACATTTTAGAAACCATAGCGTTTTCAACAGCTTTTAGATATCCATAACCTGAATCGATAGCAGCATTCTTTCTTGCATCATTAATTACATTCATAATTAATGGTGTAGCAATTAAAGCGATAACAGCTAAAATTACGATAACAGCTAATAATTCGATTAATGTAAATCCTTTCTTACTCTTCATTTTCTTTCCTCCTCCTATTTTTTTTACAATTTAAATATATCATAACCCAAATTAGAAGTCAACATTTTTCTTTGCAAAATGTAAAACAAGGGATTCTATATTCCCTTGTTTAATTCTTCCAACTTCTTCTTTTCTTCTTCTAATTTTTGTTTATCCATATCCACAATATTCTTTGGTGCTTTCTTTACATAGTTTTCATTTGATAAAAGTTTTTCTCTTCTTTGAATAGACATCTTTAATTGTTCGATTTGTTTTTTTCTTAATTGTTCTTCTTCCTCTGTCATTTGTTTTTCAAAGAAAATTGTTGCTTTTACGTGATTAGAGAATACTTTATATGCAGTCATACCAAGTGGTTTTTTTACTACATTGTCTTTTAACTTTAACATTTTTACGATTAATTCATTATCATCCGTAGTATCAAACATCACTTTAAAATCTTTTGTAATTCCATTTTCTGATTTGATATTACGGAAAGATTTAATGAATTCAATTTCATCATCAATTACCGATTCTTCTATCTCAAATAGATATTTCTTCTCGTATTTAGGATATTCTGAAATCATGATGGATTCCTCTTCTTTAATTGGTAACATTTGATAAATTTCTTCTGTTACAAATGGCATAAATGGATGAAGCATTTTTAAAATTCCTGTTAATACTTTACATAATGTCGATTTTGTAGAAGTTTCTTCTATAGAATACTTTGCCATTTCAATGTAATAATCACAGAATAAATTCCATGTAAAATCATAAATTTCAGAACTTGCTAGATTAAACTCATAATGATCCATATGTTTCATTACAGATTTTAATAGTTTTTCATATTTTGTTAAAATCCATTTATCTTCTGGCTTCAAATTTTTAAAATCATACTCTTTTAAATCTTCAATATTCATTAAAACAAATCTAGATGCATTCCATATTTTATTTATATAATTCCATGTTGAAGATACTTTTACTTCATCAAATCTCAAATCAGTACCAAGTGCCACATCAGTCGTCAAATAATAACGAAGTGCATCTGCTCCATACTTTTCGGTCATATCAAATGGATCAATTCCATTTCCTAAAGATTTTGAGAATTTTCTTCCTTCTTTATCTCTGATTAATCCATGAATAATACAATCTTTAAAAGGCCTTTTTCCTGTTAATTCCAAACTTTGGAAAGTCATCCTGTTTACCCAAAATGGGATGATATCGTATCCAGTAATTAAGGCATCATTTGGAAAATACGTTTGCATATCTTCTGTATTGTTTGGCCAACCCAAAGTAGAAAATGGCCATAAAGCAGATGAAAACCAAGTATCTAATACATCTTCATCTTGTACCCAGCCTTTTCCTTTTGGAGCTTCCATACCAACATATACTTCGTCTCCTTTATACCATGCTGGAATTCTATGTCCCCACCAAAGTTGTCTAGAAATACACCAATCATATGTAATTTCCATCCAATGGTTCATTGTTTTTTCATAACGCTTTGGTACAAAATTTACTTTTGTATTCTTATCTTTTTGATTTTCTAATACATGATCTGCAAGTGGTCTCATTTTAACAAACCATTGTTTTGAAAGATAAGGTTCTACCATGACACCTGTTCTTTCAGAATGCCCAACAGAGTGCGTCATTTCTTCTACACGAATTAATAACCCTTGTTCTTTTAAATCTTTTAATAGTTCTTCTCTACATTTTTCTCTAGACATTCCAACGTACTTTCCAGCATTTTCATTCATAGTAGCATCTGGATTCATGACTACAATTCTTTCTAAATTATGACGGTTTCCTACTTCAAAATCGTTTGGATCATGTGCAGGTGTAATTTTAACAACGCCAGTTCCAAATTCAGGATCAGCGTGCTCATCTCCAATAATTGGGATTTCTTTTCCAACGATTGGAAGAATAACCGTTTTTCCAATTAAATGGAGATATCTTTGATCAGATGGATTTACAGCAACTGCAGTATCACCAAATAAAGTTTCTGGTCTTGTAGTTGCGACATCCAAGTATTCATCGCTATCTTTAATAAAGTATTTTAAGTGATAGAAAGCGCCTTCTACATCTTTGTAGATAACTTCTTCGTTAGAAAGAGCTGTCTGTGCTTGAGGATCCCAGTTAATGATTCTTTCTCCTCTATAAATAAGACCTTTGTTATAATAGTCTACAAATACTTTAGTGACTGCTTGATTTAATCCTTCATCTAAAGTAAAACGCTCTTTTGTGTAATCTACAGAAAGTCCTAAAGCTCCCCATTGTTCACGAATTGCACCACTATATTCTCTGGTCCAATCCCAACAAGCTTTTAGGAAGTTTTCTCTTCCATACTCGTATTTATCAATGCCTTCATTTTTTAATTTTTTTACAACTTTTGCTTCTGTAGCGATAGCAGCATGGTCCATCCCAGGAAGCCATAAAGTATCAAATCCTTGCATTCTTTTATAACGAATAATAATATCTTGAATGGCTGTATCATAAGCATGTCCTAAATGAAGTTTTCCTGTTACATTTGGTGGTGGAATGACAATACAATATGGATCTTTTCCACTCCCCTTATTGCATTTAAAATAACCCTTCTTTTTCCATGTTTCATACTTTCCTTGTTCAACTTCTTTATGATTGTATTTTTTCCCTAACATAATCATCTTCCTTTCCATTAAAAAAATCACATCCAATAAGGACGTGATTGACGTGGTACCACCTTAATTTATGTATCAATTGATACACCTTAAACTATTTAACGCATAGGTACGTAATATTCTACTTATTTCAAATATTCTGCTCCCTTGCTACCTTCCTTTTTTCGTTTTCAAAGTTTCCACCAACCACTTTGTCTCTATCAAAATTTCAAAAGTACTCCTCAAGTTCCTCGCATTTATAGACTTATTATAAAAAGAGAAAAAATATTTGTCAAGACAAAATGAATGTATTTAAATTTCTTTTTTGATATACATTTGCAATATAAAAACATCATTCCTATGAAAATAAAATCCTATAATCCTTCAATTATAAATATACAAGAAAAAAGAAGGAATCCCTTCTTTTAAAATTTCATGTATTTTTGATAAGTAGGTAAAATCCCAATTGGTTCTCCTTTCACAAAACTTGGTTTCATTTGGAAAACTCCAGGGAATTCATTTCCTTCTACTAAACATACATCATCTTCTAAAATCGCTACATCCCATCCAATATACTGTATTTGTGGAATCTTTTTAGAAGCTTCTTTTACCATCTGAACTGCTTTTTCATAGTTTGGAATTTGAAACCCTACTAAGTTCTTTTTTGAAACAGGATGCACCTCAATTTTATTATCATATACATCAATAGCTGGAACGAGTGTTTTTCCATCCATCCCTACAAATGTATACATTCCTCCAGATGAAAAATTATCCACAAATCCATTGTTTCCAATTTTAAAGATACAATTGATCACATGTGCCTCTTTTCCATCAAAGAATGTAAATAAACGAAGTGTATTAACAGAAGATGGATTCAATTCTGCTACCTTTTTATTTTGAATAATCATTTCTTCTACTAAAAATTGTTTACTTATTTTTAATTTCTTATAAATTGACTCTAAATCTTTTGTTAATTCTATCTTACTAATACCTTTTCCGCCACAGTTATCAATTTCTTTTGCGACAACGCTCTTTTTTCCTTTACAAAACTTCTTAAAATCATTGAAAGAAGATTCTCTAAGATCTATAAAATCTCTTTTTAAATAAGGTTTAAATGTTTCATTGAATTCTACTTTATCTTGTAAAATATGCCAATAATTTTTATCATTATATCGACTTACTAATTGATTGTTTTTTCCTCTTGTTAAATAGGTTTTTCTTTGTTTCTTATTGAGTAAATAAAATTCAAATTCTTGATAATCCATGTATCCTGCTTGGTACTTTAGTCCACAATAGATTTCATCGATTAAAATCCACAAAAATGGTTTATGAGCTTTTTTGGATACTTTTTTTGTTACACGGAACATATTTTTAAAATCCATATTTTTGATAGTTTTTAATAAAAAATTAAGTTTTCTCATTGTTTTCCACCCAATTTCATTTTACCACAAAGAAAAAAGGAAATAAATTCCTATTTTTGTATAAACAAATATCTGTCTTTTTCACTTAAATCTTGTTCAAACCAAATACGACTATCTGGAAAGTATTGGTTGGCAATTTTTGTCAATCTTTCTTTTTGATTCATTCCTATTTCAAAAGCAATTAGATAATGCTCTTCTAAATAAACAAGTGCATTTCTTAGTATTTCTTCATAATAATAGAATCCATCATCTGCTGCAAATAAGGCATAAGAAGGTTCATTATTTTTAACAATCTCTTCTACCTCTTCCTGTTCTCCGATATAAGGAGGATTACTAATAATACACGAGTATCTCTTTTTTAGTGGTTCTAATAAATTTCCGTGAAAAAAAGTGATTTTTACATTATTTCTTTTTGCATTTTCCATAGCAACTTCTAGTGCTTCTTTTGAAATATCTACTGCATCTACTTCTAAATTTGGAAGTTCTTTTTTTATTGTAATTGCGATGCATCCACTTCCTGTACCAATATCTACTAAAGAACCATTTTCTAGATGAAACTTCTTTAAATAATGAATCGTTCTACTCACTAGTTCTTCTGTTTCAAATCTAGGAATTAATACACTGGGGTTTACGTTTATAACGTTTCCACAAAAGTCAACGTTCCCAACAATATATTGAACAGGTTCCCCTTGTTCTAATCTTTTTCTATCCTGTGGAAAAGTATCTGGATTGCCGTATTTTTTTAAATATTCTTCTGGGCTCATTCTTCTCCTCTTAGTTTTCTAGCTTGATCTTCTGCAATTAAAGCATCAATGATTTTTCCTAAATCTCCTTCCATGACACGATCTAAAGTATTGGTTGTAAAACCAATTCTGTGATCTGTCACACGATTTTGTGGATAATTATAAGTTCTTATTTTTTCAGAACGATCTCCTGTACCAATTTTACTTCTTCTTTCTTGTCCTAACTCTTTTTCTCTTTCTTGCATCTTCATATCATAAAGTCTTGTTTGTAAAATTTTTATTGCTTTTTCTTTGTTTTTTATTTGTGAACGTTCTGTTTGAGAATAAACTACTACTCCAGTTGGAATATGGGTAAGTCTTACTGCAGAGTCTGTTGTGTTGACACCTTGTCCACCATTTCCACTACTTCTTGTAATATCAATTCTAACTTCGTTCATATCAAGTTCAAAGTCTACTTCTTCTGCTTCTGGCATAACAAGAACAGTAGCCGTAGAAGTGTGAACTCTTCCTTGTGTTTCAGTGGCCGGAACCCTTTGTACACGGTGTGCTCCACTTTCATATTTCAATCTAGAATATACATTATCTCCTTTTACCATGAAGCTAACAAGTGCATATCCACCCGCTTCTCCAGGAGTTTCTTCATTTAATTCGATTTTCCATCCTTCTTTTTCTGCATATCTTGTATACATTCTAAATAAATCTCCAGCAAAGATATTTCCTTCATCTCCACCAGCTGCTCCACGAATTTCCACAATTACATTTTTACCATCATTTGGATCTTTTGGTAACAATAAGATTTCAATTTCACTTTCTAATTGCTCTTTTACTGCAGTAAGTCTTTCAACTTCTTCATGAGCAAATTCACCTAATTCTGGGTCTTTCAGCATCTCTTTTGCTTCATCTAGATCACTTAATACTTTTTTATATGTTTGAAAATGTTCATATGCTTCTCTTAAACTAGACTGTTCTTTTGATATTTCTGTTGCTTTCTTAATATTGGATAATACTTCTGGATTCATAAGTTCTTTTTCTAACTCATGATATTTTTCTTCAATCTTTTCTAATCTTTCTATCATAATTTCAGTCCTTTCTAAACGATTAAATTATACTATAAGTAGTTCATTTTAGCAAGAAAAAAGAAGAAATTATTCTTCATCTAATTCCTCTTCATCAACGATTACTAAATCATCCATGTCATCATCATCTGTTAAATCATCGTCATCATTTAAAGTGGCATCAATATTTTCCTCTTCTTCAGAAGTTTCTTCTTCTGGTTGAGTTTCTTCTTCCATTTCTTCTTCATCGGAATCATCTTCTAAAACAACTTTTACTGAATGACGATCTTTTAAATCCCATTCTCCACTTTCTAATAAAAGAAATCTTTTATCCGTGGTTAGGGAAGTATAGAATTCTCCAATATTTGATTCATAGAATTCCTCACTGTGATTTAATAGTTCACAAATTTTGTGAAACAACTGTGCGGTATTCATAGATTTTTTCTTTTCTTTTAGTAGAATATCCGTCAAGTCTGTGAAAGATAGTGCTTCCAACTCTGGTTTTGTCATATCTTTTATTTTCATAAAATCACCTCTACATTTCCGTTCTAATTCCAACACCAATTAATTCTAAAGCATTCTTTAAAGTATATGCAACTGCTTGAATTAAGTTCAAACGTTCCATTGAATATTTTTCATCTTCTGTTAAAACCTTTTCATGTGCATAAAATGTATGAAATGCAGTTGCTAGAGAATATGCATAATTTGCGATAATATGTGGTGCATTTTTCATAGACGCTTGTGTTACAGCATCTTTGAACTCATACACTTTAGAAAGTAAATTCAATGCATATTCACTCTCAATTGTTTCAAATTTTGAAAGTTCTTTGATTTCTTTTTGTTTCAAAATAGAAGCAATGCGCACATATGCATATTGAATGTAGTAGACAGGATTATCATTTGATTTTTGAGTCGCTAAATCGAGATCAAAATCCATTTGGGTATCTAATGATTTTTCAGCAAAGAAATATCTTGCTGCATCCACTCCTACTTCTTCCATTAAATCATTTAATGTATATGCATTCCCAGTTCGTTTGCTCATTTTTACTTCTTTTCCATCTTTTACCATACGAACCATCTGACATATTTTGATGTCTAATGAATCTGGGTCATGTCCAAAAATTTGTAATGCAGCTTTTAATCGGTTGATATAACCATGATGATCTGCGCCGAAAACATCAATACATTTCCTGTTACCTAATTCATATTTATATAAATGCCCTGCTATATCTGGTAAAAAATAAGTATAAGTTCCATCATTTTTTACAAGAACACGGTTCTTTTCATCTCCATAGTTTTCGGTTTTTAACCATAGAGCATTATCCTCTGTATATGTTTCATTTCCCTTTTTTAATTCTTCTAAGACTTTACTTACTCTTCCTGTATCATATAACCATTGCTCACTTGTCCATAAATCAAAGGGAACACGGAATGCATTTAAATCTGTTTCGATTTTTTTAAGCAATGCTTTTATTCCAATTTCTTTAAAGAACGATAATTCTGCATCTAACTTAGAATCTCCATATTCTTTTTGGATATCCAAAGCAATTTCTTTAATCTCTTTTCCGACATACCCACCTTCTGGTATTTCCATAGGAATATTATATAATTCATGGTATCTTGCATTAATCGAAATCCCTAAATTATTGATTTGATTTCCTGCATCATTGACATAATATTGTCTAGTTACTTTATAACCAGCAAAAGATTGAATACGAGAAAGAGCATCTCCGTAAGCAGCTCCACGTGCATGGCCTATGTGTAAAAATCCGGTAGGATTCGCACTGACATATTCTATGATAATAGGTTCTTTTTTGCCAATGTTTACTTTCCCGTAATTTTCTTTTTCTTTTAAAACAGTCACAATATTATCGAATAAATAATTCTTATTTAAAAAGAAATTAATAAAACCAGGACCAGCTATTTCAATATGGTCAATACATTCATCTTTCATAGAAGAAATTAATGTAGTTGCGATTTCTCTTGGATTTTTCTTTAAAACTCCAGCTAACTGCATCGCAATATTGCAAGCATAATCTCCATGACTATTATCTTTTGTTTTTTCTATGATAATTGGTTTATTTTGTTCGTTAATCCCACTTTGAATTAACGCATTTTTAACAATATTCATTAATTTTTCTTTCATTTTTTCACCTCAAACTCTATGTGATAATGAAACAATCCCAAATTCTCATTTTCAATCTTTAATTGATACTTGATTTGAATTCCAAGACTACCCCATTCTAGCATGTTTGTATCAATTTGTAAATCCAATTTTTTATGAAAATGAAAAAAATGATAGGAACCTTTTGTTTTCTGATTTAAGATAAGAGGAATTTCAATTTCATACTCTTTATTTTTTCTTTTTAAAATCCATTTATTTTCTTTTTTTTCAATAGAAGTCAAAGTATCTCCATCATAAAATGTAAGTTTCTCTTTTGTTAAAATTCCATCACATTCTATTGTTTTTTCAGATTCTTCTGTATGTAAAAAGCTTTTTATTGAAACTTTTGCCATCCAATCACTGCCTTTTTTTAGCACATTATAACACACAATATTGAAAAATGCACTTATATTTTGTATTTTTTTTGAAATACTAAAAATAGATTGGAGTGCGCATATGAAAACATTTAAAAAAATATGGAAATTCTTTTTAATTAACTATTCAATTATCACAATTTGTTATATTGGAATCTATACCTATGCTTATTTTGCGCCAAAACTTCCAATTAATTCTGCAAATGGTTTTTTCTTTTACGATAAAGATGGAAACTCTTTTACCGCAAATACCAATGAAGAATGGGTTCCCCTGAAAGATATTTCTCCATATCTAATTAACGCGACAATATCAATTGAAGATAAACGTTTTTTTTCGCATCAGGGATTCGATTTTTTAAGAATTCTAAAAAGTATGTATATTAATCTAGTAAATAGAAAAACGTTACAAGGTGCTTCTACCATTACTCAGCAATATGCGAAAAATCTATTCTTGGATTTTGACAGAACCTGGGAAAGAAAGTTAGAAGAAGCTTGGATTACTGTAAGACTAGAATCCCACTATTCCAAAGAAGAGTTACTAGAAGGTTATTTAAATACCATTAATTATGGTGGAATATTTGGAATTGAAAACGCAAGTTGGTACTATTTTCAAAAAAGTTCCAAAGATCTTTCTCTAGCAGAAGCTACCATCCTTGCTGGAATTCCAAAATGGCCAAGTGAATATTCTCCTTTAGTTAATGAAAAAGCAAGTAAGGAAAGACAAAAGTTAATTTTAAACTCTATGGTAAAAAATCATATGATTACAGAAGAAGAAAAAGAGAATGCTTTAAAGGAGAAACTTACTTATAGTGGGATGCTACAAAAAGATAATTTAGTCACTCTTATGTATTATGAAGATGCTGTTTTAAAAGAATTAAATGAAATAAAAAGTATTCCTTCTTCTTTTTTAAAAACAGGTGGTTTAAAAATTTATACCAATTTAGATATGAATGCTCAAAAGATATTAGAAGAAAACATTCATAAACAAGTAGATGATGTAAAAGATTTTCAAGTAGCTTCTATCATGATGGACCCTAATAATGGAAAAGTCATTGCCTTAACAGGAGGAACAAACTATTTTGAAAGCAACTACAATAGAGCCATTTCTTCTAAAAGACAAGTAGGTTCTACTATGAAACCATTTTTATACTATACTGCATTAGAAAATGGCTTTACACCTTCTACAACATTTACTAGTGAAAAAACAATTTTTACTTTTTCAGAAAATAAAACATATAGTCCTAGTAATTATTCCAATAAATACCCAAACAAACCAATTAGTATGGCTGCCGCACTCGCATTTTCTGATAATATTTATGCAGTAAAAACGCATCTGTTTCTAGGAGAAGATTCTTTGGTTAAAATTTCAAAAGAATTAGGAATATCGAATGACATGAAAGAAATTCCATCTGCCGCATTAGGAAGTACTGAAATTGGAATGATGAATATGATGAAAGGGTATGCTACTCTCGCAAACGAAGGATATTCTATTACTCCATATTTTATAAAAAAAATTGAAGATACAAATGGAAATATCTTATATGAAAAAAAAGAAAAAAAAGAAAAAAAACTAAATAAAAGTATTGTATTCATATTGAATGAAATGCTAACCAATTGTTATAACACAGAATTCATTGATTATACCTATCCAACTTGTATGACAATGGCGCCTACTCTAACCCATAAATATGCGATTAAATCAGGAACCACTGATACCGATCATTTAATTTTTGGATATACTAAAAATATGTTATTAGGAATATGGGGTGGATATGATGATAATAGAGAAAGCGATATCTCGAATGGAACAAAAGTAAAACAAATTTGGGCTGATACGATGGAAACTTTTTATCAAACAAATTCTTATGAATGGTATCAAATACCAGATAATATAGTAGGAGTTTTTGTGGATCCAATTACGGGACTTCTGGCAGATACAAACGCAAAAAAAAGAACGATGCTTTATTATATAAAAGGAACAGAACCAAGCAGTGATTATATGCACGCTATTATCCCAAAAGAGGAAACTTGACAAGATGATAAATCTTCTTTATAATACATTTCTGTGGGTGAGAAAATGAAAAATTCAAAAGAAGCATTGGTTGCTTTAAAAACATACTTGAACGGAGAATCCAAAAGAGGAAGTCTTGTTATGAACTCTTATGGACATAAATGTAAACCATACACAGGATTAATTACTTTAGGAAACGATGATAAAATTATCAAAATCACAAAAGAAAGAATTGGAGATATTGGAATTTCTCTTCCAGTATCGATTACACTTCCTAATGGTGAGGAAACTTTATTCGTTCAAGAAATATTAGATGATGAAAAAAAATTAGTTTATAAAAAATAAAAGAATATTTCATTCTTTTATTTTTTTTCGAATCAATTCTACTAATTCTTCATTGGATTCTGCTATTATTGGAATCTTATTTAGAATCGCAAAAGGTTTCATTCTTCCAACTCCACACATATTTACACATCCCATTTTTATTTTTATATTAGGATCTATTCTTAAAACTTGTTCTTTTATATAATGGGCGTTTACTTTTTTGCATTTATCACAAAGATGAATTTCATTCATGGATGATTAATTCTCCAAGCGTATCTTTTCCTACTCCGAATCCATTTCCATCATCCGTATCCAAATGTACTTCAAAAAAAGCCTCTTTTGTAGGACGAATTACCACATGATCCATTCTTCCACCTTTTTCACCAGGTATTTCAATACTTACCTCTTGATAAGGTACAAGACCTAATTCTTTCGCATATTCTTCAGTAATATGAATATGACGATTTGCTAAAATACACCCTTCCTCTAAATGAAGAGTTCCATTTGGTCCTATAATCGTAATTGGCGCAGAATCTTTTATATCTCCACTATTTCGATAAGGAGGATTCAACCCTAGTTTTCTTGCATCTGTTTTTGATATTTCAACTTGTGTATAGGATCTTAATGGTCCCAAAACGCGAACATGTTCAATTCTACTTTTTTCTGTTTCTATTGTCACAAAACTAGAAGATGCAAACATCCCAGGTTGTGTTAAATATCTTTCTATTTTAAATTCTTCTTTGCCAAATAAAATTTCATAATGTTCTTTTGTTAAATGTACATGATGATTAGAAATATTTACAGGTATTTTCATACTTTCACCTTCCTTTTTAAATTATAACATCGTTAAAAAAGATTGTAAATTTTTTTTAAGGAAATCTTGACAAACAAACTCACCTTGTTATAATTAATTATAAGGTGATAAATATGAACGTAATCATTTATGTCCTTATGATTTTTATTTTACTTTGTATCTTTTTAATGTGGTATATTTTAACCTATAATAAATATCAATCCTATATTATTCGAATCAATGAAGCAGAAGCAAATATAGACTCTACTTTAAGAAAACGTTTTGATTTACTTTCTAAATCTACAGGAATTATTGAAACTGCTTTAGATCAAGAAGAAATAATGCCTGAATTAGAAAAACTAAAAAATAAAAAATTAACCAATTTTGATTTAGATAGAAAACTGTTGGATTTTATCAATGAATTTCATACTATCATGGAGGCTAATCCCACTCTAAAAGAAAATGAAGAAGTAATGAAAATATTAGTTGGGTTAAATGAATCCGAAATTGAAATATCTGCTCTACGCAAATACTATAATGATATTATTACTGATTATAATAAGTGTGTTAGAAGTTTTCCTTCTAATGTAATTGGAAAACTATCGAGATATAAAATTCGTGCTTATTTTGATGGAAAAAATATGGAAGATGAAATTGTAAATGATTTCAAATTATAAAAGAATCTAGTACTAGATTCTTTTTTTATAATATTTACATATTTCTTTTAACTTACAGTTTGCACATTCTGGTTTGAGTGCCTTACAATAATATCGACCAAATAAAACGAATTGATGATGTAATCTTCCTAGTTGTTTTTTTGAAAACTTTTTATTTAACTTTTGTTCAATTAGAAATACATCGTCTTTCTCTTTTGCTATTCCTAAACGTTTGCTTACTCTTGCAACGTGAGTATCCACTGCAATAACATTTTCTCCATATAAATTACTTAATACCACATTGGTAGTTTTTCTTCCTACACCATCTAAACTTTCTAAGAACTCTCTATCATTAGGTACAAAACCTTTTGTTAAAAGAGCTTGAGCAATTGATATTACATTCTTTGCTTTTTTATGATAGGTCCCAACTGGACGTATAATCATCATTACATCATTGATATCAGCTTTTGAAAGACTTTCAATCGAATCGTATTTTTTGAATAAAACTTTTGTTACTTCATTCACTCTCTTATCGGTTGTTTGTGCACTTAACATGGTCGCAATTAAAAGTTCATAGTCTTTCTCATAATTCAACTCGCATTTGGGATTTGGAATGAGTTCATCCATATAATCTGCTATTATCTTTGATTTATTCATTTAACCAATCGTAGTCAAAGAGTTTTTTTGTTTCTTTTTTTCTGTTTTGAAAATTCTCTTTGTCTCTTTCTACATCTTCTTTTGTTTGAAATCCTTTTTTCTTCCATTCGTAAAGAATTTTGTCTATATATCGTAAATTCGACACATTATTGTAAACAGCCTCTTTTAAAGCAAGCAAAACCAATTCTTCACTGAATTCTCCATTTAACCAATCCCCTATTATTTCATATTCCATAGAAGATAATGTTCTCCCAAATTCTCTTTCAAACACATCATAAATGTTTGATTTCGTCTCTTTTGTTTCTTTTTCATTCATAACAAAGAAGGATAGTTTTTTATAAAGTTCTGAAAAATCGAGATGTTCTTCTTGCTTTGTTCCATGTTTTTCCATACGAAAAGATAAACAGTTTTTCATAGTTAAACGATTCACAAGATCTAATATTTCATTTAAGGAATATCCTAAATCTGCTTGTACTTTAGTAGGATTAAATTCTGTTTCTTTTTCATTTAATAAATAGATTAAAAGAATCAACTCTTTCTCATCTAATTCCATTTTTTTAAAATTGCTGAACAAAATTCTTGGAATTATAAGTGGTTGTTCTTCTAATAAATGAATGACTTTTTCCATCATATCAATCACCTTACAGATTATTATAACATAAAACGGATTATTTGAATCTTTCTTTTTTTGAAAAAGGATAACGATCAAATACATCTAGAATTATCCAAATATCTTCTTTCGGACAATTCAACGCTTGTTTCAAGTTAGGTAATTCTAAATCTTCTTCCAAATGAAATTCTAGGAGCATAGAGATGCCATTTTTTGTCAGGAAGATTCGATTCAATTCTTCTTTTTTTCTTTCATAAGAAATAGATTTTAAAAGATGTTTCTTTTTTAAAATTGCTTGTTTTAAAGATTCTTCTAATTGAAAATCTAGTGTACAGGCAAATCGAATAGCCCTTAGAATACGTAATGCATCTTCTTCTAATTTTTCCTCTGCATTGCCAACAGAACGAATTATTTTTTCATCCAAATCTTTTCTAGCACCTAAGTAATCTACATACTCCATATTGGAATTCAAACAAAGTGTATTCATAATAAAGTCTCTTCTTTTTAAATCTTCTTTCAAAGAAGAAACATATTCGATTTTAAGTGGTTTTCTATGATTTTGATAGTTTCCTTCTCTTCTAAACGTAGTTATTTCAAAATTTTTAATTCGAACATTCCCGTATTCTGCGAAACGGTCATCTACTTCTTGAAAGATTTTTTTGCATTCTTCTGGTGTCGCATTCGTACAAATATCAAAATCATGAAATGGAAGTTTTAAATAATAATTTCTAGGAACTCCACCTACTAAGTAAGCTTCATACCCATTTTCTTCCAATGTTTTTAATAAGTTAATGGCTTCTTTCATGATCCCATCCTTTCTCATATCAAAAAAAAGGCCTAAGCCTTATTTTTTTATATTAGTTTAAAGCGTCTTTTAATTTAGATCCAGCTTTAATAGTAGCAGCAACTCTTGCAGGAATCTTAACTTTTTCACCAGTACGAGGATTGCGTCCTTCTTTAGCTGGTTTTTTCTTAGCAGTAAAAGTACAGAATCCAGTTAATTTAACTGTTCCTTCTTTTTTTAACCCTTTAATTACTCCATTCATCATAGCTTCTAAAGCTCTTGCTGAATCAGCTTTTGTTAATCCTGTTTTTTCTGCAATATAATCTACTAATTCTGCTTTTGTCATTTCTTTCTACCTCCTATATGTAAGACATCTATGCTTACATCTACAGAATACCATTTTTTCTATGTAAAATCAAGGTTTTTTCTAAAAATTTCATCTTTTTTTTACTCTTTTTTTTATTTCAAATCGATACAAGTGATCTCTCCTTTAAAAAAGTTGGAGAAATGGTGAAAGAATCCACTGCAATAACTTAATTTCATAATTCCACCTGTTACAATTAATGTAGTACTTCCTTTTTCCATTTTCCCTCTAATGTTTTTTGGAAATAACGTTTTTATTGGGGAAACAAGTCCTCGATTTCCATGTATCCATGATGGAACCAACCCATTATGAGTATGTCCAGACAGAATCAAAGAAAATTTTTCTAAATGTAAAGGCTCATAATAATCTTCTAATACATGAATGGGTGTATGAATAAGTAATACAGAGTATTTTTTAGAAGCCTTTATTTTTCCTTTTGCCTCTTTTAAAAAAAGTGTTCGATTTTTCTCTCCTTCAATCTCATAATACTGAAAAGATGGTTCATAACCCATGAAATAGATATCTTCAAATTCGATACCTTTATTGCGAAGAAGATGTACATTCGGAATAGAACGAAGTTCATCTAATAGGATAGGATCTTCATAATAAGTTGTTTCTGCCGCTTTTACATCATGATTTCCTAATACCATGATCACGGGACACATATTCCCTAAATCTTTTAAGAATTGATATAATGGTTCCGCAGACATTTTGTCTCTAACGTTTGTTAAATCTACAATATCCCCTGCAATACAAATATAACTTGGGTTTAAATCATTTATTTTTTTTCGAATTTCTAACAAATAAGAATTTGGAGTATCGATATAATAATGAATATCAGAAATCAATACGATTCTTTTTTGAATTCTTTGATTTTTCAATTCATACTGCTTAATAAACGTTTTCATACTTTCTCCTTATTGGGAAGTTTTATATGATAAGTAGAACAGATCCCATCTAATTCTGCTTCTTTTTTTTCAATATGAAATCTTAACAATTGAGTTTCTTTTTCTTGTAATTCTTCCTCTAATTGTTTCATCGTAATTCCTTCTTTTGTATAAGCTTTCATCTTTTCATCAAATTCAGAAATTGTGATATGAAATTTACATTGTTTTGATAATAATTTTTCATTTTGAGTCATTTCTTTTTTAATTCCATCAAGATCCTTTTTTACTTCTTCCATTTGACCTTTCATCTCATGATAAGAATTATTTAATTCATACATTTCTAAATCTAAATTCTTCTTTGTCTTAGATGTGAACATTCTATACAAGAATCCTTTATTATTCCATTCTTTTTGATCTTTTTGACACTCTTTTTTATGTTGCTCAATTACATTTATATTATTTTGAATTTCTTTTTCTTCTTTGCTTATTTTTTCTTTTTGCTTTCTTAACAACGAATCTGTCTTTTTGATTTCTTTAAAAGAAGGGGTCACTTCTAAAATTGTTATTTTCTTTTGGATTTCCTGATACTCTTTTAAATATTTTTGATAAAGACTAATTTCTTCGTTAATTTCTTGTTGTTTTAATATAATAGTTTCTTCTAAAAATAATTGAAACAAAGAATCATATGTAAATGGTCCTTTTTGTGTTATTTCAATCTCATTTTTTGAAATTTGGTAGAATTTAAAAAAGTCATCTAAAGTGGTACAAACGGTTTGATATGTCATTTTATCTTTTTTTAATTTTTCAATTTTTAAAAAACAATTTTTCATAGTTTCACAATCATCAAAATAATGTTTGATTTCATCTATTTTTTCTAATCTTCTACGGTCTTTTAAATGAGATAAAATCCCTGGAGCAAGAGAAAGAAAATCATCATAACCAATATGTTCTACCGTAAACCCATCAAAAATATGTTCATTGGAACAATATTTCGACATATCAAAGAAAACAGCTACTACTTTTTCAATGGAAGGAATACTTTCAATTAATAAATTTCTTGCATCTTTTTTCTTCATCATCGTAAGATATAATTCAGATAAAGAAAGTAATTTTTGATGCACTTCTTTTTTTGTAGTAAGTTTATTTAAATCGAATTGATTTTGAATCCATGTTTTTAATGCTTCCCTATCAGGAATGGAATAAGAAGTTCCATCCATTATGATTCTATATGTATTTTGTTCTTCTTTTATGCTTATTTTTCCTTTGAAAGTTCTATTTAATAATTCCATGATTTCTTTCATAAAATCCCTCTTACTATTTTATAGACTGTATTTTTATTATACTATAATCTTAATTCTTGGAAAAGATATTTCGACATTTTTTTTCATTTTAAAAACACCGTATTTGGTGTTTATAAAACAATTGCGAATAAATTACCAGATCCTTTATTTACTAATTTTGACAGTGTTTGTTGTAATTTATATCGAACATTTTCTGGAAGAAGTGCTAATTTAGCTTGGATACCTTCTTGAACAATAACATCTAAGCTTCTACCAAATATTTCACTCTTCCAAATATCTTCATTATCATTTCCTTTCATCAAATAATCAATTAATTCTTTGCTTTGTAATTCTGATCCTATAATCGGTTCAAATGTAGATTCTACATCTACTCGAATCATATGAATAGATGGGGCAACTGCTTTTAATTTAATTCCATATCGACTTCCTTGCTTAATGATTTCAGGAGTTTCTAATTTCATATCCGAAAGACTTGGACTAGCAACTCCATATCCCGTCTGTTTCACCATTTTTAAAGCCCCTTTCATCTGATCATATTCTTCTTTTGCTTCCTTATAATCTTGCATAAGACTCAAAAGTGCGGCTTTATCGGTTAAGTCTACTCCTATGATTTCATTTAATACTTGATTATATAATTCACTTGGAGCGTCTAAAGTAACCGTTACTTCTCCTGTAGAAGTGTTTACATCAGATAAATAGGATTTACTAATGTATTCGCAATTTGTAAAATGACCATTAATGGTATCAATATCTCTTAATTTATCAATTTCTACAACACTTTCTCTCATTTTATCAATGTATAGTTTCTTTAACCAATGATTAGGACTTAAACAGGCAATCCAATCTGGCATTTCTACTTTTACTTCTAATACTGGAAATTCATAAAGAGCTTCTTTTAAAATTAAATAAATATCTCTTTCTGTCATATTTTCCACACTAATTGGAAGAACAGGTACTTGATAAGATTCTTTTAATTCATCTGCTAAACGTTCTGTTTCTGGTAACATTGGATGGGTAGAATTTAGTATTATGATAAATGGTTTCCCAATTTCTTTTAACTCTTCAACTACCCTTTTTTCCGCATCTACGTAATCAGTTCGATTAAGTTCTCCGATGGAGCCATCCGTTGTCATCACAATTCCAATGGTAGCATGATCTTTAATTACTTTTTCTGTTCCGACCTCTGCTGCTTCTATAAATGGTATTTCTTCATCATACCAAGGTGTTTTTACCATTCTAGGCCCGTTTTCATCTTCATATCCCTTTGAATTTGGAATTACATATCCCACACAATCTACTAATTTTATATGAGTTTCTATCTCATCAATTTGAATATTTGCACCATTAGAAGGAACAAATTTAGGTTCCGTTGTCATAATTGTTTTTCCTTGAGCACTTTGTGGTATTTCATCTAATGTTCGTTTTCTTTCATACTCATCTTCTATATTAGGAACTACAAGGTTTTCAATCACTTTTTTAATAAATGTAGATTTCCCAGTACGCACTGCACCTACAACTCCTAAATAGATATCTCCTCCTGTTCTATCATTGATGCTTTTAATAATATCAATTTTTTCCATTTCATCCCTACTTTCTCAATTTCACTAAACTATATGAAAAAGAAAAAAAGAAAAGAACTAAATCTTTTCTTTTTTATTCAGTACTCTCTAAATAAGAAGTAATGTAAGTAGCTCCATCAATTGTTTCTGTACCATTTACTACTTGAGAATTGTCTTCTTGTTCTGTAATCGTTCCATCAATTGTAGTGGTTTTTCCCTTCACAATTCCGTCATAGAAATAAAGGCTTCCTGTAGTCTTTAATCCTTGAACTTTTCCTATTAGAACTGGACTCGTAGCATCAATACTTCCATCTTTCACTCCAATTGTTAAAGATCCTTCGTTAGAAATTGCTTGTTGTTCTACTCCAACGATAGTTCCTCCTGTTATCGTGACGCTACCTGCTAAGATTTGAACAGTTCCTCTTGGCATAGTTGTTGTTGTTGGCGTACCGCTCGTTCTTGAAGTAAGGTATGCAGTTCCACCAATCTCTACCGTTCCATCAAGAATATAAATTGCCTGTCTATCACCAGTCGCGAGAATCTGACCATCATTAATTGTAAATGACCCTTTATTTTGGTTAATTGCTGCTTTAGTAGCGGCATTAGAAGCAATAGTTCCATTCGTGACTGATAGAATTCCACTATTTTCTACAATTGAACTATCTCCAGTATTACTTAATGTATATCCATTCAAATCTAATATAATATTCTTGCTTGCTGGAACTGTAAATGCCTCTGAAAAATTCTTCAATAATTTAACCGTTGTTTGAGTATTATTTGGAGCTGAATTAACAGCTTCTTGAATACTTGCATAAATCGTATCTCCTATTTGTGCAACTTCTCCTACTCTTACCCACTGTGCATAGAATGTAGCAGGAGAATTAATAATCGTGGAAGAACTAATCTGGTCTCCTTCATTATTGCTTGTAAACCATCCAAGTAATTCATAACCTGATCTTGATACTACAGGTAAAGTACCTACTTCTCCACCCGTTGGGATATAACGCGTTCTATCGGTAATAGTACCTCCATTAGGATTAAAGGTAATTAAATTCGTAGATGCTGCCAAAATTGCTGTTTCAAACGTTTCTCCACCTGAATTATCTGTTACATAAGCAATGCTGTAACCTGTTTCGGTATCCGTTACCCTAGAATCAACATTAATTCCTCTAATTTTTCCTTTTGCAACCCCATTATAGAAACTATAGTTAGTAGTACTATTAATTCCATTTTGAGCACCCTGAATAGAAGGGCTCGTCACATCAATATTACCATCTTTTACTCCAACTGCCATGCTTCCTGCATTTACAACTCCATGCATTCCGGTAGAAACAATTTGACCACCAAGAATATTTAAGGTTCCACCAGACTGGTTTTGTACGGTGGCACGCTCTTTAGAAGTTGCTGATAAATACGCTGTCCCTGTAATGGTAGCAGTTCCTTTATTATTATAAAGTGCTTGTCTGGTACCAGTAGCAATGATTCTTCCACTACTAATTGTAAGATTTCCAGTAGATTCATTGTTAATAGCTCCCTGAGTTGTATTACTAGTGATAATTCCATTCATGATTTCTAATGTCCCGTAATTTGAAATAACAGGACTTTTTCCATTATTGCTTAATGTCTTATTATTCAAATCTAATGCAATGTTTTTTCCTTGAGCAATCGTAATGATTTCACTTGTATTATTCAGTAATTTTATTGTTGTAAGATCACCTGTAGTAGGAACGTCATTCACTGCAAGTTGTAAAGTATCATAGAATTTATTTCCAATCATTGCTACTGAATCAACCATGTAGGAAAATTCAAAATCCAAAGCAATCGTATAATCTATTGAACCACTATTATATCCATTTGGTGCATACCCAATTGTAATTGATATGGTTTTTGTAGATCCTAGCTTACACGATGTTGAATCATTATCATCACACATCATATCATTTAAATTATAATTATTTAAAGTATATTTTAAATTACTTGGAAGTCCACTAATTTCTGAAATTGCAGCTTCCATATTTCCTACATTGGTTACTTGCACATTGTAAGTTACCGTGGAGTCAGCATTTGGTAAAGAGATACCACCTGAAATAGTGCTAATATTATAATCTTCCCAATGAGTGATTGCATCAGAAGAAGATCCAGATACTGATATATCGGATATTCGAATATCCCTTTGTATTCTAACAATTGCAGCAATTCCATCAATATTTAACTCTGTAAAATAATCGGAATATCCAACTGTCAAAAAAAGAACACAAAGTAAAATTAGAGTAGATCCTAAAGCAATTGGACTCCATTTTTTATTTTGAATTTTCTTTTTCATAGTAATCGTTCCCTTTGAATCAGTTAATTACTCTTGTTCTAAATCAACCGATTTAACAACATATAAATATAAATCATTATGATTTGTGATAAAAAATTCACATTTATGATGTTCACTAAGAACATAATATCTGATTGGTTCTTTCACATTGTCACGTAAATCAAGTAACTCTTCAAAACTCTCTACTTTAATCACATTGTAATCTTCCAAATTAGGTGCGGTTTTCACATTAACAATTAATCGATCATAGCCTCTTAATAATCGATTCACATATTTGTCATACTTACTTGTTTTTCTAGAAATAATCAATACCTTTTTCAGTAAACTAACAAATGCAATAATAAGTAGTACAAATAAAACTGCATCTAATATCAAATAATTTCTACTTCCCCATGCAAACTTAGATGGTTTTACAATTTGTTTTGATTCATTAACTGTATTTTCCTCTAGTCCAATATTAATTTCTTGTTCAGACAACGGAATTAATAAACTTGTTTTTGTTTCGTTCTTGATTAAATCAACACCATTTTCTTTACTTTCTTCACTTACTTGTAAATAGACATCTAGATAACTTTTTGTGTTAACTCCATATCTTGAGCGAAATTGATTAGCAACTGTATTATAATAATCATAATCAATTTGCACGTCTTTATTAAATTTATAACCATTTTCTTCTAATTTTACCAATTCTTCTCCTGATAATTCATATTCATTTTCATAGAAGATTTTAGAATTGCTTTGGCTTGATATTACAAGTTTTGCGATAACTTTATATTTCAAATCAATATCGCTTTTCTTATTAATTTGGAAATCATAATCAAAACGTACATTAATCGAATCAATCAAACTTGCAACATATGCCATTCCTTTATCCAAATAATCGGTGTCATAAAAATCATTTGGTTTTAAATACACTCTGTAATCAATTGCACTTTTATCTTGATATTTAATTGTTTCTGATTTTGTTATAGTAAAGGATTTAAAAGCAGAAAAAGTAAGTACCCCAAAAAGGGCTATTATAAATAAAGCATTTATAAAAAAGCGTGCATTAAAACCTAAATAGAATCTAATTCTTTTTCTATTTTTCTGATTCTTCATCTCCAAAATCTCTTTAGATGTCATTTTTTCACTATCAGCAGTTTCGTTAGGCGTTACTTTTTTACTATTTGCTGTTTTTACTTTTGCCATATTACTCACTCCTTTATTTGTCTTTATTAAACCATACAGTTGGATAACCAATATATGGAATTCGATATTTAACCTTTCCTACAATCATATTTTTTTCTAAAACAAATTTATCAATATTATTATTTGCATCTCCTTTTGTATAATACAAATAATCATCACGATATTTTATTATTTTTACTACTCTATGAACAACAATCAATTGTTCTTTTTTAAATGCGATTACATCATTTTCCTTGATTTCTTTATAGCCTTGATCAACTATTACAATATCCCCTTTATTGATATTAGGTGTCATACTTCCACTCGCAATTGCGATAGCATAGAATCGAAAATATCCACTGTAAAAATAGATAATTGTTACAATAATAATAACAGGAATTACTATTCCTTCTATTTTGCGTTTTTGATAATTTCTTGATATCTGATCATCTTTTTTTAATTCAAAGAATTTTAAAATTCGATAAGCAAAAACGACTGGAACTAATAGATAAATCATTGCTACTAAATATTCATTTGGATTTGGACGAATTGGTAATAAATATGGGTATAATGAAAAAGCCAAATCAAATGCAATTACTGGAATATATCCTATTTTTTTCGATACATAGGAATAGGATATATTAGATGAAATAGTAGGCAACAAAAACAGTGCGAAAAATCGAAAGACATCATATTTAGTCTGAAAATTCAAATAATTAAAATTATTTGCTAAATCAAGTATAATAAACATAAGAACGGTAATAATTGTACATAACCAATTCCCATCTGATTTTAAAAGCATATTATATCGTAATACTTCTCTCACAATACAAAACAATGTAATTGGTAAAATGAAATCTCTTATTCCTCTTAACGTAAAATAATTTGGAGCTTTTACAAGTCCAACAACAAGTCCTAATAAATAATATAGTAAAAAAAATGTTGTAAGACATATAAAAACTTCAAATAATATATCTTTCAAATAACGTTGTTTATTCTTTTCACATACAAAATACAGATGAAAGAATAATAGTAAAATAGAAAGAAAAACAAACATTTTATATTTGGATAAAAAGTGAAAAGGAAATGGATTAATGATAAGTACAATAAAAACAAATGACATAAATATCAATAATCTTTTATATCCCCTTTTCACCTTTGCATCCTCCTTATAAAATCAGGAAAACAATATTGTTATCCCAATACAATAGATATTAATCTACAGAATCATATGTCAACACAATATCAGGTAGTGTAACATCAAAATCACCATCTGCTAATGCACTTCCATCTTCATAACTAATTGTAACTACTACTTCTTCAGCAGCTCCAATTCCTAAACTATGACCTGTAATACTTGCTACAGAAGTAGTTGTAGCTGATTCACTTCCTACTTTTGCACTTAAAGTAATTCCAGTACATGCACTATCTACTAATGCTTGTGTAGTTCCTGTTTTTGCTGTACAAGTTTTCGTTCCATCAAAAACAATGCTATTCAAATATGCTACATATTCTCCTGCATTATAAGCATAGAAACTATAAGTAGCAGTTTGACCTGGTGCAGTAAAAGTTGCTTTTAAATTGGAAATAACTGGATCTGAAGTATTATTAATAGTTGCATCTGTAGCAGAGAAACCATCTACTGTTTTATTTAAAGTTGGTACGATTGGGTTTGTTTCTACAGCTGAACTGCTAGAAGAAAAATCTACATTAAAAGCAGTTGCATCTGGTTTTACTTCAGCAGAAGATGAAATTGTAAGTGTGCTTGAAAAAGCAGCATAACCTAATGTAACTCCAACAACACCAAAGATTAATGCAACAATTGAAATAATTTTATATCCCTTATTATCACCCATGTTTTCACCTCCTCACTGAAACAAAAAGATATTAAGCAAAGCAAATTAACCTTTCCTTTACTATGACTCCATTTTACCACAAAAAAGGGGATTTGAAAACTCTTTTACATAATTTTACGAAAAAGAATGAACTTCCAATAATTACTTCGCTCATTTTATTAACATATTTTTAGTCTTTACATATTAAATCATATTATTACAAAAAAAGAAAAGATTATTTCTTTTCTTTTTTCTTAGTTTCTTTTTTTTCAGTTCCTTCTAATTTGGCAAGAACTTCTTTTGTAGCAACAATTGCTTTTTCACGAACAGAGTTAGCTGTTTTTTCTAATACTGGTGTGCCTTTTTCTACTGCATAATCTACTAAATCTTTTGCTTGAGATTGAATATCTGAAGCTTTTTCTTTTGCGATAGAAAGAACTTTCTCTTTATCCAAATCTTCCATTCCTCTTTTGATTTGATATAGTTTAATTTCAAATTCTTCTTTGACATCTTCCATATCTAAATCTTTTACTTTTGCAAGCATTTCATCAATTTTTGCTTTTAATTCTTTTCTTGTGTCTTTTCCTGCTTTTGGAGCAAATAATACTCCAAGTCCTGCTCCTATCGCTGCTCCTAAAGCAAACTTTCCAAATCCTTTTTTACTCATCTTCATCCATTCCTTTCTTTTTTTTGATAATGTGAGACACCACACCACTTACTTTTTCACTAACACCATTTACGACCGAATTTACAACACCTGAAGAACGATCTACAATATCAAATACTCCATTCAATTGTTCAGACTTCGTAGAAAGATCATCTAATAAAGAATCTACCTTCTTTAAAGTCCCCATTAATTTTATGGTAAAAACTGTTAAAGATACCAACAAAACACATCCAAAAATATAAAGTAGTATTGTTAAAAAATCAGATACATCCATCATCATTCTTCATCCCTCTTTTCATACATAGAATCAATTAAATTAAATAATTCGCTTTCTTTCATATTTAATTCCTCTTTTGGAGTTTCTTTTTCCATTTCTTCTGCAATTAAATTATCCTCTTTTGATTTTCTTTTCGCTTTTTTTGGCTTATCAAAATCTTCATTTAACAAATCATCATTTTCATTCACATCTAACTCTAACCCAGAAATTGGATCAATATTAACATTCTTTTCACTTCTTGTAGTACTTTCTGGCATGAAGTCAAAATCATCAAATACAGCAGAAGATTTTTCTTTTACAGGAGCCATTTGTGTCATAGTTGTTTCCAAATCATCTTCTAAAGTTCCATATGCTTTTTTCATAACATCGTCCAATGATATATTCTTACTCGCATAACTAGAAGGATGGCTTCTTCTTTTTTCTGTTTTAGAAGAAATATCTTCTTTGTGATAATTCTTATCTAGTACTCCATATACTGGTGAAATAATTGGAGAAGGAGAAAATTTCTTCTTTACTTCCTCTTTTTTTACAGAATATGGTTCTTTTTTTGTTCCATAAACTTCTTTTTTCTTTGGTTCTACTTTTACTTCCTGATTTCTGACAGCCTTAGGTTGCTCCAAATTAATAAAGTCTTTATCATCAAAGAATACAGGAGTTCTCTGTTTTTCTTCTATTTTTGGTTCCATTTTTTCTACTCTTGTTGGAGTAGGCCCTACCTCTTTTGGCTTTGGAGTTTCCTTTACTGTTTCACGAACAGGAGAAGGGATTTCTACTTTCATTACTTCCTTTTTTATAGGAGTTTCTTCCACTTCTATTTCTTCCGTAAATAAATTCTTTACTACATCAAATAATCCCATTTTATCACCTCTAATTATCTTTTTCAGTTACTTCATCGGCTTTTCTTAAGAAATTATCATTCGTTTCTTTTTTTGTCGTGAAGAGTTCATATTTTTCCTCGGTATTCACAAAATAATCTTCATCTAACATAATTTTTATCACGTTGTTATTAAATTTAACAGTCGATAAGATATAAGAAGCATTTAATACGGTACTTTCAATTTGTTTTTTTGGTACTAATGCTTCTATTTTTGCATAATTATACATAAATTCTACAAAATAATTGTCTGAATTCTTATCTTTATTAATCTCTAAATATCCTTGTTTACCATTGATATCAATTTTTCTTGAATAATATGAGTTTTCATTTTCTTCATATTCAATTTTACGTGCATAATAGTAACCTACCGCATCAATATATAAATAATAATAATTTCCGTCAGCATAAAGCTTTTCGTTTAATTCTGTCGTGTCAATATAAGAAACGCCCCTTGGGACATAATATTTATATCCTTTCCCTACACGATTATATAATGTATTATCTTTTGATAACACAACGTTTAATGTCGTATCAATATGATTAGTTTCAATCCTTACAACTGTACACCCTGACAACAACATTACTACAAGTAGTAGAATTACAATTTTTTTCATTTTTCACCACTCTTACTATAAGTATAACAGATTTTTTAAAAACTGAGTATCCTTTTTCTTATTTTTGTACAACAACTGTCTACTTTTTTACAACTTTTACATAATAAATTGGAAATCCTTTTGATACAAATTTTTTTTCATATTCTGTTTGTATGTTATTCTTTAAGTATTCTTCATTTTGATAAAGATCGAAAGAAATTTCTTTTATTTGATAGTTTTCCTCATTAAAAGAAATTAAAGAAAACTCAAATAATTCCCTATTATCTGTTTTCATGATAATCTGTTTTTTATCTTTAAAAATCGAATCATATTTTTTTAAAAAATAAGGGCTTGTTAAACGCCTTTTAGAATGTCTTTTTTTGGGCCAAGGATCTGAAAAGTTTAAATATAAAGTGTCAATTTCTCTATTAAAGCAATCTGCAATTTCTTCTGCATCCATACGAATTAACTTTAAATTAGGAAGCTCTACTTCATGTAACTTCTGAACAGCTCTTACTAATACACTATCAAATTTTTCAATCCCTATATAATTGATATTTGGATTTTTCTTTGCATGTTCTATAATAAAGTCTCCCTTTCCCATTCCAATTTCAATTTGAATAGGGTTTTGATTTGGAAAAATTTTAGAATCCGTTTTAGGATTTTGAATTACATAAGGAGAAGAATTTATGATCTCTTTTGCTCCTTTAACATTCTTTAAGCGCATATAAATCACCAAATAGTATTATATCACAAATCACGTAGAAGTAATAATTGCATATGATGAATTAGGAGGTTTTTATGAATAGAGATTGTAATGAACGTATTCCGGTTTATCCAATGTATCCAGGAATGCCTATGAATATGGGAGTTCCTATGGAAATGCCTGGAAATACAACTTTCACAACATATGAAAATATCAATGATAATGGGAATTCTGATTTAGCAAAAATAAATAGTCAAATTCAAAACTTGGAACGCAGAGTAAATCGATTAGAATCTATCGTAGGAAATAATACTCCCTATCAAGATTCCAACTACCATATTATGTAATGTGTAAAAGAAAAAGGAATTATTCAATTCCTTTTTAAAATTTAATTTTTTCAGAAATATAGCTAATTACTTCTTCTAAAGGGATCGTTACTTGCTTCATTGAATCTCTATCCCTTACTGTGACAGTTTCCTTCTCCATCGTATCATCATCAATCGTAATACAATATGGAGTTCCTACAACATCTTGTCTACGATAACGTTTTCCGATATTTCCTGTTTCATCATAAGAAGTATTAAATTCTTTACATAACATTTGATATACTTCCATTGCTTTTTCAGAATGATATTTTTTTACAAGTGGAAGAACTGCTACTTTATAAGGTGCGAGTGCCGGATGAAAATGCATGACTTCCCTTGTTTCCCCATTCTCTAATGTTTCACATTCATATGCTTCTGATAAGAATGCAAGTGTGACACGATCTGCCCCAAGAGATGGTTCTACTACATATGGAATGTATTTTTCGTTAGTTTCTGGATCTAAATATTGTAAACTTTCTCCAGAGACTTTTTCATGTTGCGTTAAATCATAATTGGTTCTAGATGCAATTCCCCAAAGTTCTCCAAACCCGAAAGGAAATTCATATTCGATATCAGTCGTTGCGTTACTATAAAAACTTAATTCTTCTTTGGAATGATCTCTGAAACGTAAATGATCTTTTTTAATTCCTAAATCATATAACCAATTCATACAAAAATCTTTCCAATAAGAAAACCACTCTAATTCTGTTCCAGGTTTACAGAAAAATTCTAATTCCATTTGTTCAAATTCACGAATACGGAAAGTAAAATTTCCTGGAGTAATTTCATTACGGAAACTTTTTCCTACTTGTCCAATACCAAAAGGTAATTTTAAGCGCATACTTCTTTGAACATTCAAAAAGTTCGTAAAAATACCTTGTGCAGTTTCTGGCCTTAAATAAACCGTACTTTTTGCATCTTCTGTTACTCCTTGAAATGTTTTGAACATCAAGTTAAATTGTCTAATATCTGTATAATCACATTTTCCACAATCTGGGCATGGAATTTTATTTTCTTTAATATAATCCATCATTTGCTCATTTGTCCAACCATCAGCTTCTACTTTTCCTTTTGTAAAATCACCAATTAGCTTATCTGCACGATGTCTTGTCTTACAGTTTTTACAATCGATCAATGGGTCATTAAATGTTTTTAAATGTCCACTTGCTTCCCATACTTTTGGATTCATTAAAATTGCTGAATCCATTCCTACATTATGAATATTTTCTTGAATAAATTTTTTTAACCAGGCTTTTTTTACATTGTTCTTAAGTTCCACTCCTAATGGTCCATAATCCCAAGTATTTGCTAGTCCACCATAAATTTCACTTCCTTGAAAAATAAATCCATATTGCTTACATAAACTTACTAATTTATCTAATGTCAATTTTTCCATAAATCCTCCTAATACTGAATTCCCCAAATGACGTGATGTTTTGCTTCTTTTCCACAACATACACATTTTGTATCAATTTTTTCACCATTTTCCACGATACATCTAGATTTGCAGCCTTTTATTTCTTTAATCTTATTTTCACACTCTTCTTCTCCACACCACATTGCGTGAATGAAGCCT
>CAMNAC010000007.1 GCA_946530475.1 uncultured Mycoplasmatota bacterium | reverse complement strand
CTGCTCCCTTCTTTCGTGTTTAAAACATGTACAGTTCCGTAAATATCGACCCCCGTCAGCAAATTGTAATCCAACGATATTTGAACAATATTTTCCCAGGATTCCGCATCAGAGAATGCTGATTTATTATCACCGGCGATCAACACCTCTCCGTTTTTATTCAGACCAACCAGTGTTCCGTAATCCAGATCAATGGAAACGATATCTGTCCACCCAACATCTAATGATAGAGGAAACTCTTCAAAAACGCTTTGTACCAATTCACTTTTTTCTCCAAATGAACGAATTGGATACTGAAATTCATTTTCTTTCGTTTGTAATTCCGGTAAATCTTCATAAGTGGAATTTTGATTCATGATATACATATGTAATAAATGTAATAGCTCATTAATGGAAACTGCTTTTTGAATTGAATTTGTTGGATAACGGAAAGAGTATCCAATGCATTCCTCTTTCACTGAATCTAAAAAATCTTTCTCCATATTTGTCACATATATTTGATAAAAAGATCTTAATTTTTCCATATCCACTGAGCAAAGCATCAAATCTTTTTTGGATTTTGCCTTTAACACATTTATTTTTTTTAAAAGATTATCATCATTTAAAAATGATTGGGACTCAGACATTAATTCTTCATAGGTATCACTTAAAAATTGAAATAATTCATCTACATACTTTGTTTTACTTTCCAAGTTCATTGGAATATTTCTTTGTGGAGGAACATATTCATTCATTTTTCTTTTTGTTCTGGCATCCCAAGAAAAAAAGTGTTGTAGCTTTTCTAATTTTTCATTCATATTTCTCACCAAAATCATTATATCATTTTTTTGAAAAGAAAAAAGAGAATTTTACATTCTCTTTAATCCATTAATTCTTGTTCTAAAACATCTAATGGTTCTTCATCATGATATGCATTTTCTAAAGTATAGGTAGCATTACTATATTGTTTTGCTCCTGTACCAGCTGGAATTAATTTTCCAATGATAACATTTTCTTTTAAACCATTCAAATGATCGATTCTTCCATGAATTGCAGCATCCGTTAAAATACGAGTTGTTTCTTGGAATGATGCAGCTGATAAGAAAGAATCTGTTTCCAAAGATGCTTTTGTAATACCAAGTAATACTGGTCTTCCAATCGCAGGTCTTTTTCCTTCTAGAATAAGTTTCTTATTAACATCCGTAAAGTCTGCAATATTTACCATAGTTCCTGGTAAATAATAAGAATCTCCAGAATTAATAATTTTAATTTTTGAAATCATACGTTTTGCCATAATTTCAATATGTTTATCATCCACATCAACACCTTGTGAACGATATACTTTTTGAATTTCAAGTAAAATGTATTCTTGTGTCGTAATTGGATCCGTTACAGCTAGTAATTCTTTTGGTGAAATTGCCCCATAAGTCAAACGATCTCCCGCTTTTACTTCTGCACCTTTTTCAACAAATAATTTAGCTCCATAGTTAGTAGTATGTTCTCTTGTTTCTACATCATTTTTAACACTGATTACATACTTACCATTTTCTTCCTCAATATTAGATACGACACCATTGATTTCTGATAAGGTTGCTTTTCCTTTTGGATTACGCGCTTCAAAAACTTCTTCTACACGAGGAAGACCTTGTGTAATATCGTTTCCACCAGCAACTCCTCCAGTATTGAAGTTACGCATTGTAAGTTGGGTACCTGGTTCTCCAATGGATTGAGCAGCCATAATACCTACCGCTTCTCCTGTTTCAACGACATGACCAGTAGCAAGGTTACGTCCATAACATAATCTACATGCACCACCATGTGTCTTACAAGTAAGAACTGTTCTAATTGGTACTCTTTCAATACCAGCAGCAATGATCTTATCAGCAAGATTTTCCGTAATATATGTATTACGTTCTGCTAAAACTTTCTTTGTTTCAGGATGTAATACTGGTTTACTTGTATAACGTCCTACGATACGATCTCTCAATGTTTCTACTACAGTACCATCATTTTCATTGATGAAGGCTTCAGCCATAACACCTTGTTCCGTACCACAGTCTTCTTCTTTGATAATAATATCTTGAACAACATCTACTAAACGACGAGTTAAGTATCCAGCAGAAGCTGTCTTTAATGCGGTATCAACCGCACCTTTTCTTGAACCATGAGTAGACAAGAAGAATTCTGAAATTGAGATTCCTTCACTGAAGGAAGAAAGAACTGGAATCTCTACTTGTCCTCCACTAGGTTTTGCGAAAAGTCCACGCATACCAACTAATTGAGTAAAGGATCCGATATCTCCACGAGCTTTCGATGAAATCATCATCGCTACTGAATTATCTGGATGTTCTTTTAACCAAGTTTCAAGTTCTGCTTGAACTTCATTTTTCGCATTAGACCATGTTTCAATAACTTTGTTATAACGTTCTGTTTCAGTAATTAAACCACGTCTAAATTGTTTGTTAACTGCATCTACAGTTTTTTGAGCTGCTTCTACAATTTTTTTCTTAGAAGCACTCTCTTCAATATCACTAATCGCGATACTGATTCCTGAAAGTGTAGAATGTTTAAATCCTAAATCTTTCATTTTATCAAGCATAACAGATGTCTCTGTTGTTTGATAACGTTTATAAACTTGTGCAATTAGTTTTCCTAAAGCTCCTTTATTAAGTGCAGTCACTAAAGGCATTTCTTTAATTGCTTCTTTAATATTTGTCCCTTTTTCTAAGAAATACTTCTTAGGAGTTACTTTTTCAATATTTTCTTCAGAACCATCGTTGATATATTGGAACGTATCTGGGAAGATTTCATTGAATAAAAGTTTTCCAGGTGTCGTTACTAAATATTTATCGTGATAGTTATCTGGGAATAATTTATGATGGAATCCCCAAACAGGAATTGCGATACGAGTATGAAGGTTAATTTCTCTTCTTTCATATGCCATCAATGCTTCATCAGGACTTTTGAATACTCTTCCTTCTCCAGGAAGTCCTGCTTCTTCCAATGTAATATAATAGTTTCCTAAGATAATATCTTGTCCTGGGGTAACGATTGGTTTCCCATCCTTAGGAGACAAGATGTTATTTGCGCCAAGCATTAAAATTCTTGCTTCTGCTTGAGCTTCTTCACTGATTGGTACATGGACTGCCATTTGGTCTCCATCGAAGTCTGCATTAAATGCCGTACATACAAGTGGATGTAAACGAATAGCTCGTCCACCAATTAGTTTTGGTTCGAATGCTTGAATACTAAGTCTATGTAGGGTTGGGGCACGGTTTAATAGAACAGGGTGTTCTTTAATTACTTCTTCTACAATGTCCCAAACTCTAGGATCTTGGTTTTCAATCATACGTTTTGCAGCTTTGATATTTGATGCAATTTCTTTTTCTTGTAATCCATTAATGACATGTGGTTTAAATAATTCCAATGCCATCTCTTTTGGAATACCACATTGATACATTTTTAAAGTTGGCCCAATAACAATTACGGAACGTCCAGAATAGTCTACACGTTTTCCAAGTAAGTTTTGACGGAAACGTCCTTGTTTTCCTTTTAACATACTAGAAAGAGATTTCAAAGGTCTATTTCCAGCACCTGTAATGTTACGCCCTCTTCTTCCATTATCAATTAACGCGTCAACTGCTTCTTGAAGCATACGTTTTTCATTTTGAATGATAATAGAAGGAGCTCCTAATGCCATCAATTTCTTTAAACGGTTATTACGGTTAATGACACGACGATATAAGTCATTTAAATCACTTGTCGCAAATCTTCCACCATCTAATTGAATCATTGGTCTTAACTCTGGTGGAATAACTGGAAGCGCGGTGATAATCATCCATTCTGGTCTATTACCAGATTCTTGGAATGCAGAAAGTACATCTAATCGCTTGATTAAACGAACTCTTTTTTGAGAAGAAGTATCTTTAATTCCTTCAATTTCTGCTTTGATATCAGCAACTTCTTTATCAATATCTACTTGTTCTAGTAGTTCTTTAATTGCTTCTGCACCCATTCCAACACGGAAAGAATTTCCATATTTTTCATAGTATGCACGATACTCTTTATCACTAATCGTTTGCTTTTTCTCCAAAGGTGCGCTTCCTGGATCAAGTACTACATAACTTACGAAATAAAGTACTTCTTCCAAATCTCTTGGACTCATATCAAGTACAAGTCCCATACGAGAAGGTACCCCTTTAAAGAACCAAATGTGAGACACAGGAGTAGCAAGTTCAATGTGTCCCATACGTTCACGACGTACCTTAGAACGAGTTACTTCTACTCCACATCTATCACATACAATGTTCTTATAACGAACTCTTTTGTACTTTCCACAAGCACATTCAAAGTCTTTCGTTGGTCCAAATATTTTCTCACAGAAAAGTCCATCACGTTCTGGTCTTAAAGTACGATAGTTAATTGTTTCTGCTTTTTTTACTTCTCCGTATGACCAAGAACGAATTTTTTCAGGAGAGGCAATTGATATTCTTAATCCTTCAAATTGATTAACATCCATTAATCCTCATCCCCTTCCATTAATTCTTCTTCTGTAGGTTCCATGTCATCTAGACTTTCTTCCTCATCGAAGTTATCTTCGTTTTCTTCTTCAGGATCTTCTTTTGGTTCTTCCGGTTCAGTTGGCTGTAAATCCATAGATTTTTCTAATTCGCTTACTGTTACAAAAGAATCTTTTTCAGCTTCTTCCAAATCCTTTAATTCTTCAAATTCTCCCTTTTCATTCAATACAGAAATATCAAGTCCTAATGCTTGGAACTCTTTAATTAATACACGGAATGACTCTGGTACACTTGATTTTGGAAGTGGCGTTCCTTTTACAAGAGATTCATATACTTTTACACGACCTACTTGATCATCAGATTTAATGGTCATCATTTCTTGAAGTACATGACTTGCACCATAAGCATAAAGTGCCCAAACTTCCATTTCTCCAAAACGTTGTCCACCCATTTGTGCTTTACCACCTAAAGGTTGTTGCGTTACTAATGAGTAAGGACCTGTACTACGAGCATGTAATTTGTCATCTACCATGTGATCAAGTTTGATCATATACATAACTCCCACACTGATGCGATGATCAAATGGTTCTCCAGTACGTCCGTCATATAATTCTGTTTTTCCATCTTCTGGAAGACCTGCTTCTTTTAAAGCATCAATTATTTCTGTACGATTTGCTCCATCAAACACTGGTGTTGCAACATAGATTCCTAATTCTTTTGCAGCAATTCCTAAATGCATTTCTAGAATTTGTCCAATGTTCATACGAGATGGAACTCCAAGTGGATTTAATAAGATATCCACAGGCTCTCCATTTGGTAAATATGGCATATCTTCTTCTGGCAAGATTAAAGAAATAACTCCTTTATTACCATGGCGTCCTGCCATTTTATCTCCAACGCTAATTTTTCGTTTTTGTGCAATATAAACACGAATTTTTTTCGAAACTCCAGCAGGAAGTTCATCACAATTTTCTTTTGTGAAAATCTTAACATCGTGAACAATTCCTTCTCCACCATGTGATACACGTAAAGAAGTGTCTCTTACTTCCCTTGTTTTTTCACCAAAGATTGCATGTAACAATTTTTCTTCGCTAGTTAGTTCTGCTACTCCTTTTGGAGTTACTTTTCCTACTAAAATATCATCATCTTTTACTTCTGTACCAATACGAATAATACCATTTTCATCCAAGTTTTTACGAGCTTCTTCCCCAACGTTTGGAATGTCTCTCGTAAATTCTTCTGGCCCTAATTTGGTATCTCTACATTCAATATCATATTCTTCAATATGAATAGAAGTATAAACATCATCTTTTACAAGTCTTTCATTTAAGATAACGGCATCCTCATAGTTATATCCATTAAAGTTCATAAATGCAACTTTAACATTCTTTCCTAATGCAATTTCTCCTTTTTCAGTACTTGGTCCATCTGCGATGACTTCATTCATTTTTACTTTGTCCCCAACTTTTACAATTGGTCTTTGATGATAACAAGTACCAGCATTACTACGCTCAAATCCACTTAAGTAGTAAGTATCAGTTCCTTTTGCATTTTTAACAATAATTTTATTTCCATCGACATAATCAACAACGCCATCAGCTTTTGCGATTACAACAGCCCCAGAGTCTCTTGCAGCAATTGCTTCTACACCAGTTCCTACAATTGGAGCTTCTGCTTTTAATAGTGGAATTGCTTGACGTTGCATGTTCGATCCCATAAGTGCACGTTTTCCATCATCGTGTTCCAAGAATGGAATTGCGCTAGTGGTAATTGATACAACTTGTTGTGGAGATACATCCAAATAATCAATCATTTCTTTTGAAACTTGTGTTGTTTCTCCTCTATAACGTACTGTTGCACGTTCTTGTACAATTTTATTGTTTTCTACTTTTACAGTAGCTTCTGCAATACGATATTCTAGTTCCTCATCTGCAGTCATATAAGTAATTTCATCAGTTAATTCACAATTCACTACTTTACGATATGGAGTCATTATAAATCCATATTCATTTACTTTTGCATAACTTGCTAGAGAAGTAATTAATCCAATGTTTGGTCCTTCTGGTGACTCAATTGGACAAAGTCTTCCATAGTGAGATGGGTTAACATCACGTACTTCCATTCCAGCACGGTCTCTCGATAATCCACCAGGTCCTAAACTAGATAAACGACGTTTGTTAGTAAGTTCTGCAATTGGATTGATTTGATCCATGAATTGTGATAATTGACTGCTTCCAAAGAATTCTTTAATTGCAGCAGTCAAAGGTCTAATATTAATTAATGTTTTTGGAGTCACTTCTGCAATATCTTGCGTACTCATTCTATCACGAATAACTCTTTCAATACGACTAATTCCAATACGGAATTGATTTTGTAAAAGTTCTCCTACTTGACGAACACGACGATTTGATAAATGGTCGATTTCATCAAAGAATCCAATTCCTTCTAATAGATTCAAATAGTAAGATACCGATGCATACACATCAGAAATCGTCAAACGTTTTACATCAATCGTTTGATCGTTTCCTATTACTTTCACAATCTTTTTAGGATCTTTTTTCGAATAAACCAATACTTCTTGAACGCGATTATAAGAATCCAATTCCATATTAATTGGAGCTTCTTTGATTCCATATCCATCTGCAAAAATTGGTCTTAAGGTTTCTAATACATCTTTTGTAACTAAAGTTCCTTTTTCAAAGATTACTTTTTTACCTACTTTAATGTCTTGTGCAAGTACACAATCAATTAAACGGTTACATACATTCAATTTTTTGTTGTACTTATAGCGTCCTACTTTTGCCAAATCATAACGGAACGCATCAAAGAATCTTGTAATTAATTGGTTCTTCGCACTATCTAATGTACTTGGTTCTCCTGGACGTAATTTTGAATGAATATCAATCAATGCTTCGTCAGTATTTTTATTCGTATCTTTTTCAATGGTACGTTTTAAATATTCATCTTCTCCAAATAGTTCATAAATATCTTCATCATTAGAAAGTCCTAATGCACGAAGTAATGTTGTGATAGGTACCTTTCTTGTACGGTCAATACGAACATAAATGACATCTCTTGCATCAATTTCATATTCTAACCAAGTTCCTCTATTTGGAATCATTTGTGAAGTGATAACAAGTCTTTCATTTTTATCAACTTCTTTTCCAAAGTAGACACTTGGAGAACGAACTAGTTGAGATACAATAACACGTTCTGCCCCATTAATGATGAAAGTTCCCCCATCTGTCATAATAGGCATATCTCCAAGATAAATTTCTTGTTCTTTGACTTCTCCTGTTTCTTGATTAAAAAGTCTTGCCTCTACTTTAATAGGTGCAGCATAAGTTGCATCTCGTTCTTTGCATTCTTTAATGGTATATCTTGGAGCATCAAACGAATAGTTTCCTAATTCCAACGACAAATTTCCAGTAAAACTCTCTACTGGAAAAATATCTTCAAAAACCTCCGTTATCCCCTTTTCAATAAACCAATTATAAGAATCTTTTTGAATTTCAAGTAAGTTACCTAAACGGATGGCATTTTTCGTTTTTGCGTAACTTCTTCTTTCTCGGTGATCACCAAATTTTTTTACTGTATAAGCCACAATTTCACCCCTATAACCTAGTTTTTTTTAAAGAACATAACTTTTATTAAAAGTACATGTCGGCAATTTATAATTTTACCGTTTTTTTTTCAAATTGTCAACGCATTTTCCCACAAAATATGGAAAAATCTTTTGTTTTTAAATACGACGAAAGCCCATACCAACTTTTTAGGTATAGGCTAATGCGTTTGTTTTAATTATTTTAATTCGATTGTAGCTCCAGCTTCTTCGAATTTAGCTTTTAAATCAGCTGCTTCATCAGCAGAAGCTTTTTCTTTTACAACTCCACCATTATCAGCTAAGTCTTTTGCTTCTTTTAATCCAAGTCCAGTAATATCACGAACTAATTTGATTACAGCTAATTTGCTAGCTCCAGCATTTACTAGAACAACATCTTGTGTAGATGGTCCTTCTTCAACTACTGCTGCTTGAGGTGCTGCTACTGCTACTGCAGATGGATCAACACCAAATTCTTCTTTCATTAAATCTACTACTTCTTTAATTTCTAAAAGAGTCATATCTTTTAGTGAATCAATAATTTCTTTTGCACTTAATTTTGCCATTTTAATTCCTCCTTTAATTAATTACTTTCTTTTTCTAAATTTTGACTATGTAAGTCAAGACAAATTGCAAAATCTCTAACAATTCCCATAAGACCACTTGCAAACATAGTAAGTAATCCTTCTCTTGATGGGATTGATGCATATTGCTTTAACAAATCGATTCCTGCAACATCTCCATCCACATATCCGATTTTCAATTCCAATGCTGGATGATCTTTTGCAAAATCACTTAATACTTTGATTGGAGCGATAGAATCTTCACCAAATGCAAATGCTTTTGGTCCATTTAATTCATCCCCTAAATCAATATTTAATGAATCCAATGCTCTTTTTACCAATGTGTTTTTATACACCTTGAACTCAGAACCAGATTCTTTTAGAGCTCTTCTTAATTCATTTGTTTCAGAAACTGTTAGTCCATGATATTCAAATACAACAAGGCTTGCATGGTTTTTTACTTTATCTACGATTTCATCTACAACTGTTTGTTTACGCTCTAGAATTTTTTGATTTGCCATAAAAGCACCTCCTCCTTACTAGTCCGTATAAAAAATCCTTATGATTAGGTACCATAAGGATCGAAAGACTTAAATAAATAAGTTCCTCGGTAGGAAATATTAAGCTTGTGCTCCTACTGTCTACGGTACTAAATTTTTTCACGACAAATTGATTATAACATAGGTTTCTTTAAATATCAAGATTTTTTACATCAATTTTAACACCAGGTCCCATAGTTGATGAAAGAGCTACATTTAAAATATAATCTCCTTTTACAACAGATGGTTTGGTTTTCACGATTAATGAGATAAAAGCTTTTACGTTTTCTACAAGTTTTGCTTCTTCAAAAGAAACTTTTCCAACGATAACTGCAACATTACCATAACTATCAGCACGATATTCAACACGTCCGCGTTTTACATCTTCTACTGCTTTTTTCGTATCCATTGTTACAGTTCCTGTTTTAGGGTTTGGCATTAAACCTTTAGGTCCTAAAAGTTTACCAATTTTTCCTAATGCTGGCATCATATCTGGAGTTGCGATGATAACATCAAAATCAAACCAGTTTTCGCTTGAAATTTTGTCAATCATATCAGTATCTCCTACGTAATCTGCTCCAGCTTCTTTTGCATCTTTTGCAGCATTACCACGAGCAAGTACTAATACTCTTTTTGTTTTTCCTGTTCCATTTGGAAGAACAGTTGCTCCTCTTAATTGTTGATCTGCTTTTTTTGTATCAAGATTTAATCTTAATGATAATTCTACAGATTCATCAAATTTAGCAGGGGCAATTTCCTTTACTAAACGAACAGCTTCTTCAATGGAATAAGATTTCCCTTTTTCCACTTTGCTTGCAGCTTCTACATACTTTTTACCTTTTTTCATAATTTACCTCCTTATGCGGTTTTAACGGAAACATTTAAGAGTTTAGTGCGGATCCTCCCACATAAAAGTTTTCCTATTCTTCTACTTTAATTCCCATATTACGGGCAGTTCCTTCCACAATTTTCATTGCATGTTCTACATCATATGCATTTAAATCTGGAAGTTTAATTTCAGCGATTTCTTTCAATTGATCCTTTGAAATTGTTGCAACAGTTTCTTTAGAACCTTTGGAAGAAGCTTTTTTTACTTTAGCAGCTTTCTTTAATAATTCAGCAGCTGGTGGAGTTTTTAATACGAAGTCAAATGTACGGTCTTCATAGACTGAAATGACAACTGGTATTACATCTCCCATTTTATCTTTTGTTGCTTCATTGTATCTTGTACAAAATTCTTGTAAATTAATTCCTGCAGGTCCAAGAGCAGTTCCTACTGGTGGCGCAGATGTCGCACGTCCTGCTGGAATTTGCAACTTAATTACTTTAGTAACATTTTGTTTTGCCACGGAAAACACCTCCCATAAACTTTTTCTCGTGTGTGGTCATAATGATTTTCCATGTATTCCGCACTTACATTGGAATCCATAAATCTCCCACAATCTATATTAAAAAAATAATATAGCTTAATCATAATAACACAAATGTTTTCATTTGTAAACTATTTTATGCTCTTTCTATTTCAGTTAAGGCAACTTCTACAATTGTTTCTTGACCAAATAAATCAAGAGCAACTTCTAATTTTGCATTTTCTTTATCAATGCTTTTTACTTTTCCAAACATATTAGCAAATGGTCCTGAAATTACTTTTACCATGTCGTCCACATTTAATTCATTACCAATTTCAAGACGACTCATTCCCATACTTCCTAAGATTTTATCTACTTCTTGTGGTAATAATGGGAAAGGTTTTGCTCCTCTACCAGATGATCCAATAAATCCTGTGACACCCGGAGTATTACGTACAATAAACCAAGCCTCATCATTCATAATCATTTCCACTAATATATATCCAGGAAACATCTTTTTAACTTTTTCTTTTTGTACACCATCTTTGATTTCAATTTCCTTTGTTTCAGGAACAACTACACGAAAAATGTAATCTTCCATACCCATGGAACTTGCACGCATTTCTAGTTTTTCTTTTACCTTATTCTCATGTCCTGAATAAGTATTTACTACATACCATTCTTTTTGCATTATCTCACCAACATCTTAATTCCAGCGATAATAAAATCAGATAATGAGAAGAATAGAGCAAAAAAGAGAATAAAACTAATTGCTGCTACTGAGTATTTCATCATTTCATCTTTCTTTGGAAATCGAACTTTCTTCATCTCTGTTCTAATGTTTTTCAAAAATTTTTTCATATTCCACCTACTTTTTTATTTTCTATTTTTTTCAAAAGAAAAACACTTTCACGTGTCTAATTAAATACTAGCATGAAAATCTTAGAAAGTCAACTATTACTTTCTTTTATTGCCTGATTTTAAATTAATATTGCGTACATGCTTCGGTATTCTTTTTTCTTTTGGATAAGTCTCTACCCATTTTTTACCATCCCATTTTTTGGTACAGTTTTCCCCATACCACTTATGTAATACTTTTTCTGGATGGTGATAAGTCATGAAAGTCCTTCCTTCAAATTCACAATCTTGAAAAGGAAAAATATCCTCTTTTTTAAAAATAGGCTCTTTTAAAAATTTCTCCCAAGGAATCGCAATTGTTTGACTTACCAAAGAACTTTTTTGATTTCTTTTTTCATAAGTATTTGCTAACCAATAAACAAATTTCTTTAAGAAAAGTGGATTCAAATGGAGATTGTCTAATAGAATAATGAATGGCATACATAGTTTTACGATAGTTCTATAAAATTCATCCACCCATTTATTTTCGCTCACACTTCCATACCATGAAAGATCAATGAAAACCCCATTGGAACCAGAACATCTATTTTTTAAAAGAACATTTACTTCTTCTAAATAAGTATCCTTTTTTCGTATTTTCATATTTGGGATTAAAATGTTAAACTTTTTATCTGTTTCAAAGCATTGAAAATCAAACTTCTTCTTGTTTAAGTCTTTTTTTAATGCTTTAATTACTTTAAAATAATCTTTTTTCGCAACTAAAATATCAATGTCATCATCCCAAGGAATAAAGCCATGATAATTATATGCTCCTAATGCGCTCCCAGCATGAAGTGCATATGGAATTTTATTTTTCCGAAAAACTCGATCTAATTCATCCATGATTTCTAAAATCTGCAATTGCAAATCGCGTACATAAATCGTTTCATCAGGATACTGCTTTAAAACATATTCATCTTTTTCTATAATATAATCTTTCATATACATTCTCTTTCTAAATCTATTTTAACATACTTTAGAAAAAGAAAAAAGACCATTAGTCTTTTGGTTCTAAAATGAGGCTCAAAAAGAAAGAAATCACAATGGAAGCAATAATTCCACTACTTGTCAAATCAAACATTCCCATAAAAAGTCCCATAGGCCCTAAATTACTAGCTTTCATAAGAGCCCCATGAATCAAAGAATGACCAAAACTTGTAATGGGTAAAAGAGCTCCTCCACCTGCCCATAAGATAAATTTGTCATAAAGAGAAAACGTATCTAAAAAAGCTCCTACCACAACAAAAATTGTCGTTACATGACCAGGAGTTAAACGAGTATGATCCAAAATCATTTGTCCTAAAAAACAAATAAATCCGCAAAATAAGAAAGCGTTCAAATAAATCATTCTATAACCTCCAAACTAATGGCATGTGCGATAGACGGAATAGATAATTTTTGATTCACCATAGTAGTAGAATGTAACGCTCCTGTCGCAACCAATAACACTCTTTTTAATTTTCCCTTTTTCATCAAATCAAATAGGTAACTATACGTAACCAAAGGAGCACAAGCAGGACCACTTCCACCTGCATGAACATCTTTTTGTTTTTCCAAATCAAAAATCATAGTAGCAGTATCATTATAATTTTTTAGATCAATTTGATATTCTGTTTTCATATAATCTTTTAGGATTTCTTTTCCATAGATACCTAAATCTCCCGTTACAATCAGATCATAATAATCAGGCTTCCTTTTAGTATCTTTTAAATGCTCATAAATTGTTCTTGCAGCCGCTGGTGCCATAACGGCTCCCATATGATAAGCATCTTTAATACCTAAATCTGTAACAGTTCCAATTGTGGCACTCTCCACTCTAATTCCTGATTTATGATAAGACAAATAAGCGGAAGCACCTCCTGTAGTGGTAAAAGTTGCAGTCTTTGGTTTCGGCCCACCATACTCTACTGGGTAGCGAAATTGTTTTTCTGCTCCTAAATTATGAGAAGAAACAGAACAAATACAGTTTTTGATTTGATTTTTATCAATCATATTAGAAGCAATAATCAAACCTTCTACACTGGATGCACATGCATTATAAATTCCTAAAAATGGGATTTGCAAATTGCTTGCAGCATAACCAGATGAAACAATTTGATTCAATAAATCTCCTGCGATCAACAAATCAATTTCTGATTTTGTTTTCTCTGCTTTCGATAAAACCATATTGACACTTTCTTCTAATAGTTTTGATTCTGCTTGCTCAAATGTCTTCTTTCCAAAATAGAATTCCTCATAAGTTTTATCAAAATACGGTGATAAAGGTCCCTTTTTTTCAAAAGGGCCTGCAATCGTAGCGGTCTCATTTATATACACGTTTTGATAGTGAAATGTCATACTGCACCTCCTAAAATTAAGCGTAGTATTCCAAAAACATAAGCACTTACAATTCCGTAAATGATTACAGTTCCCGCTAATTTTAACATGTTTGCACCAATCCCAGTCACAAACCCTTCTTTACGAAATTCTAAAGCCGCACTCATAATTGAATGTGCAAAGCCAGTAATGGGAATAATGAGGCCACATTTTGCAAAAGTAACCCACTTATCAAAAAAACCAAGTGCTGTAAAAAGACATCCTAAAAAAATAAACGTAATTAACATAAATGTTCCAGCCGCACTTTTTGGAATGGAAAAATAATATCCATAAAAATCAATCAACAGTTGTGCAACTACTCCCATTATTCCCCCTACTATAAATGCAATTCCACCATTTAATAAAGAATCCTCTTTTGGTGTATGTTTTTTTACTAAATCTTTATATGTACTCTTTTCCATATCATCACCAATCATAGTATGAGAAAAAATATTTCTTTTCATACAAAAAAAAATGGAAATCATCCATTTTTATTATCGAGTTGGTCTTTGAATTGCTAATAATTTCTTTTTTTCTAATAATTCTAATTTTTCTTGAAATTCATGGCTACTATTTTCACTTTTCATATCAATTTTCTTTGTTAAATAAAGAGCTACTAAAGTACGAATCGTAAAATCACATTCATAAAAATCATGTTCTCTAATATAATCGATACAAGCATCAATTTGTTTATCCGTTGGTTTCACTCTTTTTCCATCTACTATAATTGCACAGCATTCTTTATATTGATCTCTATCAAATGGAGTTTGATAAAAAAGAGAATGTCTATGCGCACGTGTTAAAAAATAAATTTCACTTTGTGTAAATTCTGGATTTTTTTTCGCAATCTCCAAAGCTTCTTCAATGGAATACGTATAAGTTGTGATAAAATCATTGATTGATATTTTTCCATTCGCTAAAAGGTGAATGGTTTTAATTAGTTCCTTTTTTGTATTAAAATTTTTCATATAATCCCCCTCTATAAGGGTGTAGTATAGCAAATTTTCAAAAAAAGTCAATCTTTTCACAAAAAAAGTGGTTATTTCAACCACATGAAGAAAAACGCCATTGCCATTCCAAATATCGCACCTGCGACAACTTGAACTGGATTATGTCCTAATTGTTCTTTTAATTTGACAAAGGCTTCTTTGGAATTAGGACCAAATAATTCATCAATAATATGATTAATCATAGTAGCTTGTTTTCCGCTTTCTTTTCGAAGTCCCATCGCATCATAGGCAACTACAAAGGAAAACACTAAACATGCTGCAAATAAAGGAGAGTCAAATCCTTCTCCTAATCCAATTGCGGTTGTGATACTGAATGTAAATGCTGTATGACTACTAGGCATTCCACCAGATCCACTAAATAAACGACTCCATTCCCATCTTTTTGACGCACAAGATTCAAATAAAAATTTGATAACTTGTGTACAAACTAATGTTAAAAAAGGAATCCAAATATAATGATATTGTTTCATAATAACTCCTAACTAATTTTATTTAAATTCTGAATAAAACTCTTACTTTTTAAATAAAGACCTGTGTATCTATCATAATATTCTTCTAAAAAAGTATTGATTTCCGTCTTTATTTGGTTATGAACTTCCAGTTTCGTGATTTTGGAAACATCTACATAATAATACATACGAATCATTTTAATGGTTTTTTCATCTACCATTCTTTCATTTGTATAACAATTCCTACAAACATAGCCTCCCTTATCAGAAGAAAGGGTTGTAATTCCAGTTTTCTTTCCACAAACTGAACAGCTATCCAATACAGGAGAAACTCCAAGGTAATCCAAATATTTTAATTCAATGATATTTGAAATAACCATAGGATCAAATCCTTCATTGATTTTTATTAATCCTTGAATTAACAAATCATAGATTTCATCTCGGTAAGATTGTTTCATCACTTGCTCGGTAAGCTCTAGTAAATAAGAAGCATAAGAAATTGCTTCCATGTCTGTTTTAATATGTTTAAAAGAATCTAGTAAATCCACGCTAATCAAAGTAGAAAGTTTTCCTTCTTTATAAGAAATATGAAAAACTCCATAAGTCAATTTTGAACTCACACTTCTTAGGTCACTTTTCATGGATTTACATCCTTTTGAAATCACTCCAATAATTCCATATTTTTTCGTTAATATATTTAGTATTTTAGAAGATTCTTTAAAATCTTTTTCGGTTAATATAATTCCTTCTACTGATTCTAACATACCTCACCTACTTTGTTTTTCTTCTTCTTTCCATTTCAAGTAATATTCGATTTTCCCAGTTATTTGAAATAAATCCCATAGTAGTTTCTTTTTCATATCATCACCTATTTTGTGATGAAAGAAAAAAAGAAGGATTATTCAAACTCTTGATATCCAAATTCTGACAAATATTTTTCCCTGTCTCTCCAATTTAAAATGGTTTTTACAAACAATTCTAAATAAACTGTTTTTCCTAAATAATCTTCCATATCTTTTCTAGCCATTTGGCCAATTTTTTTGATCATCGAACCATTATGACCCACAATAATTTTTTTAAGGGCATCTCTGTCAACAATAATAGTTCCATGAATCACATAATGATTCTTTGTTTTTTCTACCCCATCTATAACAGTTGCGACAGAATGAGGAACTTCTTCTTCTGTTAGTAAAAATACTTTTTCACGAATCATTTCTGACAATACAAAATTTAAAGACTTATTCGTAACGGTTCCTTCTTCATAATAAGGAACAGAATCTGGCAAGTAATTTTCTAAAACAGAAATTAAGGTATTTACGTTATCATTTTTCAAAGCAGATAGTGGTACTATCTCTTTAAAAGGATATAAATCTTTATATTCATCAATCTTTAAAAGAATTTGCTCTTTTGGCATTTTATCCACTTTGTTTAATACCAAAATGACTGGTTTTGAAACACTCTTTAAACGTTCTAAAATATATTGATCTCCTTTTCCAAGAGAATCAGAAGCATCTACTAAAAACAAAATGATATCAACATCATCAATACTGTAATATGCTTGTTTATTTAAATAAGCACCTAATTTATGATTTGGTTTATGAATTCCAGGCGTATCTACAAATACCATTTGAACATCGTCTTTTGTATAGATTCCTTGGATCATATTACGAGTTGTCTGTGGCTTATTCGATGTAATCGCAACTTTTTTTCCGATAATTTGATTTAATAAAGTACTTTTCCCTACATTTGGTCTTCCAATTAAACTTACAAAGCCAGATTTCATTTTAAGTCCTCACTTGTAAAAGGATGTGGGAGGATATCACTCATAAAATAATGAAGTTCTTCTTCCTCATTTAAAATAATTAAACTAGAGTCAGAATCAAAAAATTCTGAAATTGTTTGACGGCATAAAAAACAAGGAAATGCAGGTTTTTCTCCTTTTGCCATAACGTATAATTCTTGGAAATCCCCTTTTTTATAACCTGCAGTAATAGCAGAAGTAATTGCATTCCTTTCCGCACAGATGGTTCCACCATAACTTGCATTTTCCACATTTACTCCTCCAAAATACTTCCCATCTTTTGTCACTACAATAGCAGCAACCGGATAATTGGAATAAGGACTATAAGAATTATTTAATAACTTTTCTAATTGTTCTTTCATAGAAACCTCCTAAAATAACGCGATTAGTTTTGGAAGAAAAATCAAAACTCCAATGATTGCAGCAGCTATCGCAAATAATAAAACAGATGTACTTCCAATATCTTTTGCGATTTTCGCATTTTTCTTTTTTTCTTCTGTAATTAAATCGACTGTCGCCTCTAAAGCCGAATTCAATAGTTCTGCTGAAATAACTGACCCTATCGCAAATAGTAAAATCACCCATTCAAATAATTCTAAATGAAATAGAAAACCAAATAATACTACCAAAAAGGCAATGATAAAATGAATGACTAAATTCTGTTCATGAACGAGTGCATACTTTAACCCATCAATTGAATATTTAAAACTATTTACCAAACGGAAAATACCAAATTTCCTTTTTTCTTCTCTTGTATATTTCATCATACACCTACTACTTCTAATATTTTAGGAACCAAGATAATTCCTACTCCTGTAAAACTACAAAAATCAAATAGCATTTCTGCTGCAGATCCACAGTCTTTCGCTACTTTTGCATAATCATGATATTCAGGGCTTACAATATCCACCATCCATTCAATGGCAGTATTAAAAAATTCAATTCCATGCATCATCGTTAAAAAAAGAATTACATAAGCCCATTCTAAAAAAGAGCAAGAAAGAAAAGCTGTTAGAAGCAAAGTACAAATACTTCCTCCTGTTATCAATTTTATACTAAATTCTTTATATGCTACTTTAAATCCTCTTATAAATTTATTTTTTGATTCCATAACTGCTTAATATTTCCTCCTGTAATTCAAACATTACTTCTTCCTCTTCTTTTTTCATATGATCATATCCAAGTAAATGAAGAAAACCATGCACTGCTAAAAACGATAATTCTCTTAATAAAGAATGACCATATTCTTTCGCCTGTTCTCTTGCTTTATCAATTGAAATATAAATATCTCCCAGTACTCGATTTCCTTCTAATTTGATTTCGCTGTTATCCTCTAATGCAAAACTAATCACATCAGTAGGTCTATCTACATTTCGGTATTCCTTATTAATTTCATGTATTCTTTCATTATTTACCAAGATAATATTAAATTCTAAGTGTTCTAATTTTAAATAAGAAATGGCATAAGAAATGACATTTTTTACTTCTTCAAATTCTGCTATTTGTTCTTCTGTTTCATTAAAAAATTCTACTTCATTCATACTTATTCTCCTTGTAATAATATTTGAGCAATTAAAAAGGCTCCTAATAGAAATACTACTACTATGATTATATTATAAACCCATGCTTTTTTCAAGAAATTTGGAAGATGAGATTCTATCATCGATAACATATTATAAACGCCAAACCCTAACATTCCACCTATCATATTGAGTAAGATATCATCTACATCAAATACTCTTCCAATGATTAATTGTGTTGTTTCAATGGTAATAGAAATAATAAAGGAAAGAAACAACATTACTTTGGAACTTCTAAGTTTTAGAAAATAAGAAACATAAAAACCATAAGGCAAAAACATAATCATATTTCCAATGATATTTTTAAAAAAAGCAAAACTAAATGCTTCATAGCGAAACATTTCTCTAAAAGGAATAAAGTTAGAAGTAGACCAACTTACATCTTGAAATGTCACCACATAGAATAAGCAAATTACATAAATCATGAAAGAGAGCATTAATAAATCTTTATACAAAACAAAGTTTTCTCTTCTTTCTTTTTTTAAAAACACATATGCAAGTCTTGTTGTAATCGCAATCATAACTACAATTACAAGCATTGGCCAAACATTTGAAAAAATTTCAATTACGGTTTTCCTGTACATTTGCTTCACCTTCTTCTTCGAGTTTTATTTCTGTATAATCTGTAATATCTTCTAAGACTGTAAAAAACATTTCTACTTCTATCTTACTCTCTTTTAACGTAACTTTCAAATTTTTTTGTGATAAAATTTTTTCCCCTTCTTTTAGTTTTTGCTCCATTTCTTTTTTTCCACATTCCATAGCTTTTAAAATTGCTTCTTCTTCTGTGTAAAGTTCATGAACTACTTTTAACTCCTGTGCTTCTTTTTTTAAAAAAGAAATAGGAAGAATGGAATCTTTCCATAAAACTTTAGAACGTTCTTTTTGATTTTTATAGGGAGAAAAAAGAGAATAAAAAGAGTTTAAAAACTGAATTCCATATAGATTTTTCTTTTTCCCTGTTAGATAAGATTCCTGATAAGTAAGAGGATATTCTACTGTCGTTTTATACCAAACTTCCCCATAGATTTTTCCATCTGCAGAAGTCCTATTTTTTATTTCATCATATACTTTTAATTCTCCAGATATCACCACTTCCCCCTTTTTGACATAATCATTTTTCCTTTTCAAAACTTCTCCATTTTTCGCATCGATCACTTTTAAAACTGCATTCTTAGACGCCACAATATTTCTTAATCCATCTATGTTTTTCGGTTTTTCTTTTTTTCTTTCTTCTACTCTTATAATGTATTTTGTTCCTACATTTTCAATCTCCAACCATTCAATTTGATCACGATGTTTCTCTAGGATCTCTTCTTTAATTTGATTCAATTCAGAGAATGATTTTTTAAAAGAAGAAACAGTCATTCCATAATTCGTTAATTCTTTTTGAATCATGTCTCTTAAATCTCTATCCGTATGAACAATTTCAATGTCAGTTATAATCTGACTTAGAAACAATAATAACAATATGCATAACAGGAAAAAGAGAAGAAAAACACGATTTTGGTTTAATTTCTTTTTGATTCTAATCATTCCATAAGTATCTAAATATTCTATTTCATAAATGGTTTTCAGTTTTAAAACTGCTTCATAATCTTTTTCATATATTAAAATCCAAGTGATGTCTTTTTCTTTTGATTCAATTTTTAATATTTCAATCCCATGATTAATAAGTCTGTGAAGAAATCGTTCTATATTTTTTCCTTTTACTTCTAAAAGAACTTTACTTTTTAAGAAACTCATAATTCACCTGAATTCTATGGATTCGATTGTTCCAATTATCAACACTTCTTCTTTCATTAATTTGGAAACAACCAAATGTTTTCCTTTTATCACTACCATTTTTTCTTCTCCTATCAATAAAACTTTTTCAGAATCAAAATGGCCTATTGTTTTGTAGTTTAATACATCTACTTTATCTGGAAAAACGGTTAAATAGAATTCTTCTTCAAAAAGATAATTACGGATACGATTTTTAAATTCCATAAGTATCACCTTATTAAAATGTACTCATTTTTTAGAAGAACTTTCCTCCTAAATATAGTTTATTCCCTATTTTTTCTTTTTCCTTTAAAAAAACCTTATCCGAAGATAAAGTTATCCAATCACATCTAGATTTCCACCATACTTTTTATCATAATCATCTAGAAAAGAATAAAATGTTTCTCTTTCTATATAAGAGGTTTCTCTAATATCTAATATAATGTCACCAATATCATAATCATCTAATATATGAAATAGTTTTCGTTTCAACTCTAAAACCCCCTTTTTATTAACTTGTCCCCTTAAAGAAATATAAAGAGTATTTTTTGTATATTCCATCTTTAACATACCATCACCTTACCCAAACTATAACATATTTTAAGAAATCATTGTTTCCATTCGACAAAACTAGAAAAAATAAGTAAGCTATGATATAATTTTTTTAGGTGATAAGATGAAAAAAACAGCTATAACCATTGGAAAAAGTCTACAAAAAATTGGAGATAAAATGGGAAGAGGATCCATTATGCCCGGAACAGTTGCCTTAAAAGTAGATCCTAATTTGTGGAAAAAAATCACTCTTCCAAAAACGATTATTTGTGTAACAGGGTCTTCTGGAAAAGGTTCTGTAACTAGTATGATTACCGATGTCTTAAGAAATATGGGGAAAACCGTCATTTATAATGACAAAGGTTCTAACCTACCAGAAGCAATTCTTACTTCCATTTTAGAAAAGTGTTCTTTAAATGGAAAAACAAAAGAAGATGTTTTAGTTTGTGAAATTGATGAACGTTATACAAAATATCTTTTTCCAATCATCCATCCTAATTATGTAGTGATTACCAATCTCACAAGAGATCAGCCTCCTAGACAAGGACATTTTGATTTTGTATACAACGAAATTAAAAAAGCAATTACGGATGATATGCATCTCATATTAAACGCAGATGATCCTTATCTTTATAAATTTACCTTTGATCACAAAGGAAAAGTCACTTACTATGGAATGAAAAAAAATGGTTACTCTTATAAAAAGTCACTCTTTCAAAATTTAAATTTGAGTTATTGCCCAAAGTGTCATACCAAATTAAAATATTCTTATTATCAATTTGAAAATATTGGAAATTTTAAATGTCCAAATTGCGATTTTGAAAGAAAAAAACCAAATTATGAAATTACAAAATTAGATTATTTAAATTGTAATTGTGAAATTAATGACACTTATCAAATTCATTTTCCATTTGGAATATTATACTGTGCTTATAACACACTTGCTGCATTTACCTTATTAAGTGAATTAAATCTCGACAAAGAAGAAATCAAAAATCAAATATCAAAACTTTCCAAAAATAAAAAAATTTATGATAAATATCCATTTCAAGGGCATGATGTTTACGTATTAAATAACAAAAATGAAAATAGTTCTACGTTCAATCAATCATTACTGTTTGTAAAAGAACATGAAGAAGACAAAGACATTGTAATTGGATGGAAAGAAATTAGTAGAAGATATTCTTTTGATGATTTATCTTGGCTATACGATATTGATTTTGAGTTATTAAATGAAAAAAATATTCATAATATTTATTGTGTAGGTCCAAATAGATATGATATCGCGACAAGATTAAAATATGCTGGAATCAATGAAAAAAATATTCTAATCTATCAAACGCTAGAAGAAGCAACCGCTAAAATGAAAAAAAATACAAAATACAATATTTACGCTATTCTAAATTTTGATTATGTAGAGCCTTTTAATAAGTTAATGAATGCAGGTGATGATGAATGAAAATAACAATTGCGCATCTTTATTATGATTTATGTAATCTATATGGAGAAAATGGAAATGTAAAGGCATTAAAATATGCATTAGAAAGTCAAGGAATTGATGTCACTATTCAATTTCTAACTATAAATGATACACTACATTTTGACGATTATGATCTTGTTTACATAGGCATGGGAACAGAAGAGAATAGAAAACTTGTTTTAAATCATTTAAAAACATATCAAAAAGAAATTAAGAAAAAAATAGAAGAAAACAAATTCTTCTTAATCACAGGAAATGCAATAGAATTATTTGGCGCTTCCATTGAAGAAGAAAATGGAAAGAAAATTAAGTGTTTGAATATTTTTCCATTTCATGCCAAAGAAGAAAGCTTTCGTATGGCAGATGAAGCACTTTTAAAATGTGATTTTTTGAACAATTATGTACTTGGATTTCAAAATCAAGGAAGCGTTATAAAAGATAATCAAACTCCAATGTTTGAAGTTTTAAAAGGAATTGGTTCCTACCCAAAAAGCAAAGCAGAAGGAATTCATTATAAAAACTTTTATGGAACTTATGTAATAGGTCCTCTATTGGTTCGAAATCCTGAATTCTTACAATATTTAGTAAAAAAACTAATTCAATCAAAAAAAGAAGATTACAAATTTAAAAAATTCCATTTTGAATTAGAAAACAAAGCATATGAACATTTTATAGAAAGTCATTATAAAGAATATAAAAAAGAACCGATGTAAAAATCGGTTTTATTTTTTTTGATAATTTGCTTTTAACGTATGAGCTTTCTTTTGAGTTACAATGGTCTCTTCAGAAATGGTATCCGTTTCATAAGACCAATTTACAAAAGTATACCCCTCTTTTATAGGAACTGGTAATTCTCCATAAGGAGATCCTATTTTTACTTTTTTTGTAGAAACGGACAATTCTCCACCATCCGAATCAAGAGTAACTACAACTGTTTCCCCATTGATTTCATCGCTCATATCATCTACTGCTTTTTTATAACGATATTGATGATTTGATGCATTATATAATATTAATCCCATTAATAATACAAAAAAAATTAATAATGGATAAACAATACTAGAAATCATAAATCCTTTTTTCTTCATAGAATCACCTAATAATATTTTACCATAGGAAAAATGTAAAAAAAAGACTACTTTACATAGTCTTTACTTATCTCTTACACGTGCAGATGTTTTCTTTTCTACTTCTTCAATCATCTTTTTAAATGTTACCATTACTTCTTCATCCGTTAAAGTTCTTGTTGGATCTTGGAAAGTTAATGAATAAGCAATTGATTTTTCATCTTCTTTTACATTTTCACCAACATAGACATCAAATACATCGATAGAATTTAACATTTTACCACCTACATGTTTTAAGATATCCATAACAGTTTTTGAAGTCATATCCTTTTTCATCACAAATGCTAAATCTTTTTGAATAGAAGGATATTTAGGAACTTCTTTAAATTTTAACATGCGGACAGAATGATTCATAAGTTCTTCTACACTTAGCTCAAATACATAAACTTCTTTTTTTGAAATATTAGGATGAACTTGTCCCATATATCCTACTACTTTTCCGTCTACTAAAATTTGAACACTTCTTCCTGGATGTAGTTCTTTTATAATGGTGTTTTCTTTCCATTCATAACGGTTCGTAAATCCCATATAATGGAATACGTTTTCTAAAATCCCTTTTACTAAATAGAAATCTACATCCAATTTTTCTTTCTTCCAATCATTGGTTAAATAAGTTCCATAAAGTAATCCAGAGATTTTCTTTTCCTCTTTTACTTTTCCTTCTTTTTTATAATAGATAGAACCCGCTTCATAAATAAATACATCTTTATTTTTACGAGCTAAATTGTATTCAAATACTTTTAATAAAGAAGGAATTAATGATTTTCTCATCACTTTTTTATCTTCGCTTAAAGGTTCTAAAAGTGTGATATCTTCACTTTCAAAGTGAGTAAATGAATTAGATTCTTCTTTTGTACCTAAAGAATAGGTAATCACTTCTGTTAATCCTAAAGAAGCAAGTCTATGCTTTAGTTCTAATACATAATTTGCGATTTCACTTCTTCCACCACGTTTTACATTTAAAAGTGGTAAGTGCCCTTTTACATGATCATAACCATAAATACGACCTACTTCTTCAATTAAATCTTCTTTAATCGAAATATCAAGTCTTCTAGTTGGAACCGTAACAATAAACTCTGTCCCTTTCATATCCACTTGGAATCCTAATCTAGTAAAGATATCTTTGACATCTTTTTTCGATATTTCCATTCCAAGAACTTGGTTAATTTTTTCTAAAGTAATCGAAATTACTTTTTCTTTATGATCTGCTTCATCATGAGTTAGAATTCCTTTAGTAACAGTACCCCCTGCATATTCTTGTAATAAATAAGCTGCTCTTTCAATCGCAAGTTTTGTACGATTTGGATCAATTCCTTTTTCATAACGAATAGAAGCTTCGCTTTTTAATATTTTCTTTGAAGTAGTACGAATGGAATAAGAATCAAAAATAGCTGCTTCAATAAAGATATTCTTTGTATCCATTTCTACTTCGGTATTCATACCACCCATTACACCAGCAAGACATACAGGACCTTCTTCATTCGCGATAACAATATCATTTTTATCTAATACTCTTTCTTGTGTATCCAATGTTTGTAAAGTTTCTTTTTCCTTAGCATTTCTTACAATGACATGATTCCCTAGTTTATCAGCATCAAAGAAATGAAGAGGTTGTCCATATTCTAACATTACATAGTTACTAATATCGACTACATTATTAATTGGTCTCATGCCACTTGCCATAAGACGTTCTTTCATCCATTTTGGACTTTCCTTGATTGTGACATTATGAACTAGTTTTCCCAAATAAATAGGACATTTTTTTGTTTGAACAGATAGTTTATAAGAATCACAAATATTTTCCTTTGTTTCTTTTAATTGAACTTTTGGTGTTTTTACTTTTTCATTTAAAATAGCACCTATTTCATAAGCCATTCCAAGAACACTCATAAGATCTGCACGATTACTTGTTAATTCAAAATCAATGTATTCATCATCCAATCCTAAATATGCAAGTGCATCACTTCCAACTTCTGCGTCTTCTTCTAATACATGGATTCCTTTTTTGTCTTCTTCTGTAACATATTTACTATCTAATCCAAGTTCTGCTAATGAACAAACCATTCCTTCACTTTCCATACCAGCAAGTTTGGCTTTTTTGATCTCGCCACCTGGTAGCTTAGCTCCTACACGAGCAACGATTACTTTTTGTCCCTTTTCAATATTTGGGGCTCCACAAATGATTTGTTTTATAGAATCTCCTAAATCAATTTTACAAATATGTAATTTCGTACTTTCAGGATGCATTTCACATTCTAATACTTTTCCAACTACTAATCCAGAAGCAGGACTAATTTTTGATATTTCTTCATATTCATTTCCAGCAAAAACCATTTTTTCTGCAAGAGTTTTGGTATCTATTTTAGAAAGATCTACATAATCACTTACAAAGTTTCTACTTAATTTCATCTTATTTTCCTCCTTCTGTTCGGTTAAAATCATTTAAAAATCTTAAATCGTCTGTATAAAAATTACGGATATCATTGATTCCATATTTTAACATGGCAACACGTTCTGGACCAATTCCAAATGCAAATCCTGTATATTTTTCTGGATCGTATCCACAATCTCTTAAAACATTTGGATGTACCATTCCAGAACCTAAAATTTCAATCCATCCAGTTCCTTTGCATAAAGAACATCCTTCTCCACCACATTTAAAACATGATACATCTACTTCAATGGAAGGCTCTGTAAATGGGAAGAAACTTGGTCTAAAACGAACTTCTCTTGTTTCTCCAAACATTTTTTTCGCAAAAACTTCCAATGTTCCTTTTAAATCAGCAAGTGATACATTTTCATCTACTACAAGTCCTTCAATTTGATGGAATTGATGAGAATGAGTCGCATCATCATTATCTCTTCTATAGGTTTTACCAGGACAAATCATACGAATAGGTCCTTTTTCTTTATTTGCTTCCATCGTTCTTGCTTGTACAGCAGATGTTTGAGTACGAAGTAACAATTCATTGGTAATATAAAAACTATCTTGACTATCTCTAGCAGGATGTCCTTTTGGTAAATTCAGTTTCTCAAAATTATATAAATCTTCTTCTACTTCAGGACCTTCTACCACATCATATCCCATCGAAATAAATAAGTCTTCTACTTCTTCAATCACTCTTGTAATGGGATGAACTCCACCTACTCTTACTTTCGTAGAAGGAAGTGTCACATCAATTTTTTCAGATTCTAATTTACGATTTAATTCCTTTTCTTCTAAAGATACTCTTACATCTTCTAATAAAGCAGTTACTTCCGTTTTTAAATCATTTAAAGCTTTTCCAAAGTTCTTTTTTTCTTCAATGGATAAGCTTCCCATCATAGAAGATAATTCCCCTATAGGGCCTTTCTTTCCTAAATAAGTGGTTTTTAATTCGTTTAATGTTTTTAAATCAGAAACACTTTCTAGTTTTTCTTTTAATTCTTTCTTTAAAAGTTCCATTTTTTCTTTCATAATATCCCTCCTCAAAATAAAAAACTACATCCAATAAGGACGTAGTTCACGTGGTACCACCTTAATTTGTAAGAAATCTTACCTCAAAGACTATAACGCATCACCGTTTTATGTTTTCTCATAAACTGCTCCAAGATGAATTCAGAAACTATTCTTACTTGTTTCCACCAAACACAAGCTCTCTTAAAAGAAATCATTTCTTACTACTTCTCTTCCTCGCTTTTTCTAAAAACAATTATAACATATTTTTTTTCAATTTCAAGTATTTTTAAAAGAGTTCTTCTTTGATATGAGGGTTTTTTAATGCTCTAATTAATTCATCTATTTCCTCTTTTGTATTGTAGAATGAAAAACTAATACGACATGTATTCTTTTTTCCTAACTCTTCTTTTAGTATTTTCGCGCAGTGACTACCTGCTCTTACACAGATATGATGATGATCCAAGTAAATTGCTAAATCCTGTGCAAAAATATCTTTATAATTAAAGGAAATAATTCCACTGTCTGTTTCTTCATTATAGATTTCAATTTCTGGAATTTCTTTTAATTTTGAAACTGCGTATGTTTTTAATTCTTTCTCATAACGATAAATCTGATCCATTCCAATATTCATTAGGTATCGAATCGCTTCACCTAACCCAATTGCTTCAGAAATCGGTGGTGTCCCTGCTTCAAAGCGAGTTGGGATTTTTTCATATTCTCTCGTTCCATCTTCTAAGAACATCGCATTCATCCCACCACCAAAAGAAATCGGATTCATTTTTTCTAAAAGATTTTCTTTTCCATAAAGCACTCCAATACCTGTAGGTCCACACATTTTATGCCCTGAAAATGCAAGAAAATCAACATCCAAATCTTTCACATCCACGCGCATATGAGGAACCGACTGTGCACCATCCACAACTACAAGAATTCCTTTTTCATGAGCAAACTTCGTAATTTCTTTGATGGGTCTAACATCTCCTAATACATTGGTCACATGTGCGAAACTAATCACTTTTGTTCTATCATTTACTTGTTTTTTGATTTGTTCCAAAGTTACTTCATGATGAGGTCCTAATTCCAAATAAGTAACCTTTATTCCGATTTGATCTTCCAATTCAAACCAAGGAAGTATATTCGATGCATGCTCACTTTTTGTAAGAATTACTTCATCATTTTCTTTTAAATATTGTTTCATGTAACCAAACACGACTCGGTTTAAAGAATCCGTTGTTCCTGAAGTAAAAATAATTTCTTCACTTTTTTCAGCATGCAGAAACTCTTTTACAAGTTTTCTTGCTTCTAGATATTCCGCATCTGCTTTTAAACTTATTCCATAATCTCCTCTATGTACATTCGATGGATATTCAAAATAATATTCCTTCATTTTTTCAATCACTTGTCTTGGTTTTAACGAAGTTGCTCCATTATCAAAATAAATGATTCCAGAATTTAAAATAGGAAAATCTTCTCGATTCATATTTCACCTCCAAACGGTATCTAATTTTTTTTCATATTGCTCTAATAGTTCTTCTTCTAAATGTAATTTACTTCTTAAAAACCCTTTTGTTAATAACATAGTCGCATCTTTTTCATGAATTCCTCTACTCATTAAATAAAAGAGTTCTTCTTCACGAAACTTTCCAATATAGGCAGAGTGATTCGCAATCACATCTTCTTCATCTACAAGTAGAATAGGACTAATTTTACATTCTTCTTCATTAAATGTCAAAATTCGATTAAATTGGTTTAAAGTGCTTTCTTTCATTCCCTTTGGAATCGTTCCTGTTACGTTAAAAATAATACTTCCATCTTTCACATTTACTCCATGATTTATAATATTACTTTCTGTATGTTTTGCATTATGAATGATTTCCATATCATATTTTTCTTTTTTTGTAGAAATAGTTTTTAAAACAGAATGATATTGGGCGTTTTCTCCATTTAAAAAAGTATAACTTACTTCTCTCATTCCTTCTACAAAATATAATTTTTGTGAAAAAAAGGAACTATTTTTAGATAAAGAATTATGATATTGCACTTTAGAAGATACCCCATTTCGAATCTCTATTAATTCAAAATGTACTTTTTCATCAACATCAATCCAAATATCTAATTTCGACTTTTTATCATTTTCATAATAAATTTCTAACCTTGTGCTTTCGGTTACTTTGATTCTTAAAAGGTTTACTCCAAATTCTTCATTTTTAGGAACAAAAGATAATTGAATAGAATCATCTAATATTTGTTCCTTTACTACATCATTAACTACTACTAGTTTATTCATGTTTTAAAATACTTTCTACAGCACAAGTCCCAATCGAAGCACGATATTTTTCTTTTTCTTTTTCATATCCATATTTTTCAATTTCCAAAGCTAAAGATGCATCCCCACTTTTGATAATGGTTCCATCTACCATAATATGAACATGAGTAGGTTTGATATAATCTAGTAATCTTTGATAATGGGTAACAATTAAAATTGCTGGATCTTCTTTTTCATAGTATTCCATTACATTTTCTCCAACTAACTTCAAACTATCTACATCAAGTCCAGAATCGATTTCGTCTAACATTACGATACTTGGTTTTAATAAATACATTTGTAAAATTTCATTTTTCTTTCTTTCTCCACCAGAAAAGCCTTGATTGATAGAACGATGAATCATAGAAGAATCCATATGTAATTTTTCTACCCTTTCATTCATTTCTTTGATAAACGGATAAAGTTTAAACTCTTCTTTTTCTTTTGCATGAACTGCGCTTCTCATAAAATCTGCATTACTAACACCTTCAATTTCAAGAGGCATCTGCATTCCTAGAAAGATACCTAAACGAGCACGTTCATCTACTTTTAAATCATTGATTTTCTTTCCATCAAATAGAATATCTCCATTTGTGATTTGGTAATTCGTATCTCCCATAATCACTTTAGATAAAGTACTTTTTCCAGTACCATTTGGTCCCATAATAACATGAATTTCTCCACTTTTTATCTCCAAATTAAAATCTTTTAATATTTGTTTTTTACCAATTTCTACATTTAAATGTTTTATTTTTAAACTATGCATAGTAATCACCTAATTCCTATTTTACCATTATTTTTTCTTCTTGAAAAGGACAAATAAAAAGACCTTATGGTCTTATAAATTGGAAGAAACATAATCAAATACTTCTTCATGAATTTCTTCTTTTGATTTAATGATGTGATCTTTCACACATT
>CAMNAC010000006.1 GCA_946530475.1 uncultured Mycoplasmatota bacterium | reverse complement strand
ACCTAAAAATTGTCTTGCATAAGCACTTAAACTTTCTACATAGCGTCTTTGACCTTCTGCATAAATTGTATCAAAAGCAAGACTACTTTTTCCACTTCCAGATACTCCAGTCATAACAATTAATTTATTCTTAGGTAGCGTAAGATTAATATTTTTTAAATTATTTTCTCTTGCTCCTTTAATGATAATTTCATCCATAATGTCACCTCACACTCGTTTATTATATCATACTTTTGAAAAACAAAAAACGGCTCTTCACCGTTTTACATTTCTACAAAAGTCAAACTTACCTTTTTGTAGTCTGTTCATACTTATCGGTAAAATAAGTACATTTTTATTCTTTTCTTTTTTTCTCTTTTTTATTCATTTTTTCTTCATATAAGGATGCATTAATCGCAATACCTAACACCATAATATAAGATAAAATATAAACCCATAACATCAAAATTACAATATTCGATAAGCTTCCATAAAATAAGTCATAATTTGTAAAATGAGAAACATAATAAGAGTAAAAAGCAGAAACTAAAATAAATCCTAATGTTGCGAAATAAGCTCCATGTCTCATATTTTTACTTGAAATTTGTTTGTTGGGAGAAATTGTATAAATAAGTTTCATCGCAAAATAAATGATAAAGAATGCGATTGGATATTTAGAGAGTGCGATAATAAAATATAATTTATCACTAAACCAAGAAAAAATTCGAAATTGTAGAATCCAATTCATAATGGTATCTCCAAGACCTAATACCACAAGTGTAAAAAAGAATAATGTTACTAATAATAAAGTCATAAGAAATGCTTTTGCTCTCATCTTTAATGCATTTGTTTTTTCGATATGAAACAAGGTGTTGGATGCTAGAATGATGGAATTTGCTCCATTGGAAGCTAACATAAAACCTGAAAACATAAAAATAATTACATTGGCATCAATTCCTTTTCCTTTTACAAATGGGAGTAAGGTATTTACAATTTCCACTGGTAATGTCTTTGATAAAAAGTCAACAATGGAATCAATCGAAATGGAAAACAAAGAAGAAATAGATCCCACTAATGTAATAAGCGGAATTGTTGATAAAACCATGAAAAATGCAAGTTGACCTGGTAATATTTTCATCATTGGTTGATTTAACAAATCAAAAACTTTTTTGATTAATCCTTTTATCTTTTCCATACCATCACCTAGTCTTATTATACCATTTATCAAGATAATAAAAAAGAGGACTTTTTTAGTCCTCTTTGGCATGATTAATTTCTTCTTTTTGCTCACGCATATCTAATGTTGCTTCATTCACTGCATCATCGATTGTTTTAATTGCATCTGTAATCATACTATATCCAATAGCTGCTCCAAATCCATGTGCAATTTCTTTTAATTCTTTATTTAATTTCTTCGTATAAGCCACAATCTGTTTTTCATCATATCCAACTAAATAAATCAAGAATTCATTTCCATTAGTACGGATAATTTCTGTATTTTCAATTTGTGATTTGATCAAGATATTAGCTGCTTCTTTGATAACAGTATCTCCTTCTTGATGACCATAGTTATCATTAATATAAGCAATGTTATTTAAATCGACTATGATAATGGATTGAGGATAAATTTCACTATTGTCCCATTTCTCAACATTATCATTTAAATAATTTCGATTTTTGAGAGATGTTAATTGATCAATATAACGAATGCGATCTCCTCTTGTTAATTTTGCTTGCTTTTTCTCAGAATGAATATATTTATAAAGAGAGAATAAAACAAATAATAACAATACAAACGATAACACAACTAATAATAATAGCCATAAAACACTTGCGGTTTGTTTTCCACTAATCAGTTTTTGATAAGTAGATGACACAAACTGTTTTTCACTCATAAAAGATAAATAGAAATTAAGAAATTTTGCGAATACATCATTTCCTTCAGCGGTCCTGATTACAAAACCGTTTCCATCTTGAAAAATCATACGATTTACTGGCATATAATGATTTAATTCATCTCTTACATAATACTCATAAGAATTGGAATCTAACGCAATTAATGTTTTGGAATTCTTATGATTTAGTAAATCTTTCATTGTATTATATTCTTTTAAATGAACACCATTTTGGCTTAAATAAGAACTTAATTTTGTTCCTTTCAAAACAGCAAGTTCATAATTATCAAATGATGCAATTGTAGTTGCGAAAATAGGATTTGATATATCTGATAGAATAACCAATTCTTCTCCCAAATATGGAATCGTTGAGATAACTTCTTTTTGATATTCTGTGTCAGAATTGTTTTGATACATGAAATCAATTTTATCTTCCTTAAATGCTTTCACTAACTCTTCCATTGTTCTATACTCATGGAAACTAATTTCAACATCGGACACTTCAGAGAAAGATTTTAAAATATTACTATTAATCCCCACTAATCTTGATCCAGATAACGTATCATAAGGTATATTTTTTATAAATCCATACTGATATTGTTTACTAGAGAAATTTGCTTTTTCTTTTTCTCCTACTTTTGCAAATGTAAAGTATTCATCAGAAAAATGTCTTGCAAAGGAATCTTCAAAAGAAGAAGACCATTTTTTGTATTGTTTTTTTAAAATACTATTTAATACTTCTTCATTTCCTAGTGTCAATACATATTTTTTAGTAAATCCTTCCAATATATAATTAATCGAATAAGATTTTTCTAATTCTTTACGAAGACAAAGTAATTTTGGTAATACGACCCCTTTAATGGAAGAATCTTCTTTTTCAAATTCTTGCCACAACTGATCGATTGTTTCAAATGTTTTTACTTCTACATCTGTTCTTTTAATATATTCATTTACTTTTTCTAAATCAGATGTTATTACTCCAATTACTAGACCTTTCATATCCGCAACAGAATGATAGGTTTTTTGTTCTTTTTGGATAAGAGCATAGGTATCTTCATAAAGCAAAATGTCATTTTCCTCTACTTGGTCTTTTAACCCAAAAGCATATTCATTTTTTGAACTTGATTCTGGTACTTTATCAAATTCCAAATTAATATCTTTTTCCGTATAATCAATATAGTCAAAGAAGATACCTTCCCCATTATAACTAAATACTGGAACCTCTGTCGCTATAGAAAGACTAAATCTTTTATTCTTATTATTCTCAATCCATCTTTTTTCTTTGATTGATAAAGTTGTAGAATTATCTACATGAAAAATATAATAATATATTCCAAAACCAACCATAGAAACGATTAGAATTGCGAGTACCGCAATTCCAATTTTTTTCTTCTTCATATCTTACCACCTATTCATGATGTACCCAAACAAATGCTGGACTTGTTTTATGTTTTGATCCAACGGTTGGATAAACAGTCCCCTCTTCATCTTCATTACTTGTAATCCATACTTGAAGATCGAAATATGATTTTTGTTCTTCTGATAAGAAAGGTAAAATTTTATCAGCAAGGGATTTTGCTGCATTCAAGTCAGTTCCCTTTTTTACATCAATATAGAATGATGCAACTCTTCCTCTTAAATCATAAGAAGCTTTATTAACGGATTCTTCTTTTTCTAAATCTTGTGTAATTTGAGAGACAGTGTCTCCTTTGATTGCAACTGCATCAATACCATCTAAACGATTTCCATAGGCACTTTTGCTTGAATTTGGAAATAACAAATTCACAAAACCATATGTGATTGCTAGTAATACAATGCATACAACTCCTAAAATAATCCATTTTTTATACTTTTTTAGAAATTCCATTTTTACACCCTCTTCGTTACTCATTATACTATAATATACTCGATTTTTCAAATCAATATTTCTTTAATTCTTGTACTAATAATTCCATTACTAATTGTGGATTTGCTTTTCCTTTGGATTCTTTCATAATTTGACCCATCAAATATTTTACGGCACGATCTAATCCATTTTTAAAGTCTTCGACACTATTTGGGTTTTTCTCAATGACTTCTTTTACCATAGAAAGAAGTGCATTTTCATCTGTAATTTGAACCATTCCAAGTTCTTTCATAATTTCTTCTGGTTCTTTTTTACTTTCTAAGAATACTGGTAAGAAATCTTTTAACTGCTTACTAGATAATTTCTTTTCTTCTAATAAAGAAACTACTTTACAGAATCCTTCTTTGCTCATGTGTAAACTTTCTAAGCTACATTCTTTTTTATTTAAATAGCTTAATAAATCTCCTGTTAAGAAATTTGCTGCTACTACAGGGTTACATAATTTTTTTACTTCTTCTAAATACTTCGATAATTCAATATTCGAAATAAGCGTTTGAATTGCATTTTCATTAATTCCTACTTCTCTGTAGTAATTTCGAAGTTCTGTTGGTAAAACAGGCATATTGTTTTCTACATCCTGAATCCATTCGTCACTTAATTCTACATAAGGAATGTCTGGTTCAGGAAAGTACCTGTAATCATTCCCTGTTTCTTTTACACGCATCAAAATAGTCGTTCCAGTATGATCATCAAATCTTCTAGTTTCTTCTTTTAATGTTCCACCATTTTCTAAAATTTCTCTTTGACGTTTCGTTTCATATAGAATCGCAAGTCCTACATTACTGATAGAACCAATATTTTTAATTTCAATTTTTGTTCCAAGTTTATCAGAACCTTCTTCACTTAATGAAATGTTGCAGTCACATCTCATACTTCCTTCTTCTATTTTAACATCACTGATTCCTAAATAAAGTAAGGTTTCTCTTAATGTTTCCAAATAAGCAACTGCTTCTTTATCACTTTTCATATCTGGTTTCGATACTACTTCAATTAAAGGAACTCCTGCACGATTAAAGTTTAACATCGTTCCAGATAATCCATGAATACTTTTACATGTATCTTCTTCAATATGAATTCTCTCCATACCTATTTTTTTCTTTTGTCCATCTACATTGATTTCCAAATATCCATCATATCCAATTGGAGTATCTTGTTGTGTAATCTGATATCCTTTTGGTAAATCTGGATAAAAATAGTTTTTACGATCCCAATGCATACGTTTATTAATATGACAGTGACAAGCAATCGATGCTTTTAATGCCATATTAATTACTTCTTTATTTAATTTTGGTAATGTTCCAGGGTACCCTAAGTCAATTTCATTTACAAAAGTATTTGGTTCATTACTAAATGCATTTTTACTTGTTGAATACACTTTACTTTTACTTTTTAATTCTACGTGAACTTCAATTCCAATTGTAGGTACTAACATGATTCTTCCTCCTTTGGATTGCATTCTAAATGAAGATGTTTTTCAATATAAGAAGCAAGTTTATAGATTTTTTCTTCTTCAAAATAAGAAGCAATAATATGCATACCAATTGGTAAATGTTCATGATTAAATCCAATTGGTAAACTCATTGCAGGAAGCCCTGCCATATTGACTGGAATAGTAAGTAAATCATCATAAAAACTCTTTAATGCATCATCGCTTTTTACTCCAAAATCGTAAGCTACATTCGTATTGGTTGGTCCAATAATAAGGTCATATGTTTCAAAAACTTTTTTAAATTCTTCGGTCATTTTATTTCTTACTTTTAATGCTTTTCTGTAATATACATTTGCATTTTTTCCACTTAAAATATAAGAACCAATCATGATTCGTCTTTTTACTTCATTACCAAATCCTTCTCCACGACTATATTTATATAGTTCTTCTAGATTTTCATAGTTTTCTGTAACATGACCATACCTGATTCCATCATAACGAGCTAAGTTTGAGCTTGCTTCTCCAAGCGCAATAATTTGATACAAAGGAATTGCATATTCTAAGTATGGAATATCAATGTAATCAACTGTACATCCTGCTTTTTCAAGTAATTCAATCACTTCTTTTACTTGATTTCTTACTTCTATATCAATTGTTTCACTCATATAGTAATTAGGAACTGCTACTCTTGTCCCTTTTATTGGCTTTCCAATACTATCTACATAATGTGGAACTTCTTTTCTTGAACTTGTTAAATCATTTTCATCTTTTCCGCTAATCGCTTCTAAAAGAATTGCATTATCTTCTACTGTATTCGTCATAGGTCCTATTTGATCTAGGGAAGATGCAAAAGCAATTAACCCGTATCTTGATACTCTTCCGTAAGTTGGTTTTAATCCTACTAATCCACAGAAACTAGAAGGCTGTCTAATGCTTCCTCCTGTGTCTGTTCCAAGTGCTAAAGATACTTCTCTAGAGGATACTGCAGCTGCAGAACCAGAAGAGGAACCTCCAGGTACTTTTTTCTCATTCCATGGATTTTTTGTATGTGGAAAATAACTGGTTTCTCCAGTCGATCCCATCGCAAATTCATCCATATTTGTTTTTCCAATGATAATCATATTTTTTTCTTTTAATTTTTTTACAACAGTTGCATCATAAATAGGAAGAAAATCATCCAACATATGAGACGCACATGTAGTTCTTAAATCTTTTGTAACAATATTATCTTTTAATGCAATAGGTAGTCCAAACAATAGATTATCTACTTCTTTGTTTTCTAATTCTTTTGCTTGTTTCAAAGCTTCTTCTTTATTCAAAGTAATAAAAGCATTTAACCCATCTTTTTCAATTTTTTCGAATGCTTCTTCTACTAAATCAATCGGTTTAATTGTTTTATTTTTTAATAAGGTATTTAACTCTTTGATACTTTTGTTTAAATAATTAGTCATTTCCAATCACCCTCGGTACAATAATATATCCATCACTTACATGTTTTGCATTTTTTAATACAGTTTCTGGTTCTAACATAGTTCCAATTTCATCTTCTCGATATTCATTTTTATTAGTTGTTGGCGCAATTAACATATCCCCATCTTCTATATTCACTTTGTTTATTTTATCAATTTCTGTTAAGATTTCAGAAAGTTGAACTGCATATTTGTTGATTTCTTCTTCCTTCACATAAAGACGTGCTAAATCAGCTACATGAAGTACTTGTTCCTTTTCTAACTTTTCCATAAGTTTCCTTCTTTCTAACCACAATTCATTATATCAAATATGGTCTTACTTGTAAATTAAGGTATGTAAAAAGAAAAAAGCTTTTAGATAAAAGCTTTTATTTAATTAGATAATTTTAGCGAAGAAAGTGAGATAACGGGTCTAACGCCATTTCTTTCACTAATATCGATATCTGTTAATGCCCCATAATTATTGATTCCCCATACAGAATACAAAGAACCTGAACGAGGAGTAAGTGTCCAATATGCCTGAGTTTTGTTAGTCTCTACTGATCCAGTAGAATTATATATGCAATTATATGTAGAATTATCATTTCCTCTCCCGTTTTTGTTTTCAGCATTGTATAAATTCGTATATAACCACCAGTATTTACCATTTTGAGTCGCACTATTTCCATTTCCTAAAAAAGATCCTGACGTTGAAGTTTGTGCATTAAATCCTGTGATTCCTCCTGCATCAGCCATTTCTTGTGCATTTGGAAATCTTGCTTGTAATCTACTATCCCATCCTTGAACATCTTGTTCAAAATACCAATCTGCTTCATATTCATCTGTTGTTTTTTCATTACCTGGTGCTCCATTTTTTAAATTAAAATCAAATTCTGCACAAGCTGTCGTATTATGATCTAAAATTGCAGTTGTTGGATTACCATTATCATTCCCAAATGCAAACCATCTCATACAACCACTCTTTGTTCCAGTTAAAGTTGTAACCCCATCTTTATCTTTTCCTTGTTTATTAGTTAAAGAATTGGATTCGTTACACTTATTTCCTAAATCAGTTGGATCCAAATATAAGATTCCTTTGTAAGTTTCATTAGAATCAGTATTTGGTATGTAAGTATATCCTTTTATTTCATGTCCTTCTTTTGTGATTTCAGCAACTTCTAATTCGGATACTCTTGTAATTTCATTTGTAATAGTTTCTATTTCTGAACTAATAGATGTCACAATTATTTCCTCACTATCAAGTGTTTTTGAAGCACAATATGAGGAATTACACATATAAAGTTCCATTTTTCCATCAGGTGTAACATGTGCCCAACCACTGGTTGGTTTTTCTCCACTATAGTTTATAGCATCACTTGTAACATCTACTTTAAATGAAATTGCTTCTCCAACTAAGTTTTCTTCTGCAATCCTTAATTCCACTGCCTTTTTAATTCCATATGCAGAATCTTTGAAACTATTCTTTCTTGCATCATTAATTACATTCATAATTAATGGCGTTGCGATAAGTGCAATCACTGCAAGTATTACAATGACTGCAAGTAACTCAATTAACGTAAATCCTTTTTTCTTCATTTTATCCCTACCTTTTATAATTCAATTATAGGGGTTTCCTAATAAACAGTCAATAAATCTATTTTAAAAAGACAATTTGTTTACAAAAAAGAAGTGATTCTACACTTCTTCCATTTTAACAACTTCTAATTTAATATCTCTATGTACTAAATATAGTTTTGCCTTTGTTTGATATCCCAAATCTTTTTCATAAGAAATTGTTACATTTATTTCATATGCTTCTTCGTCTTCTTCCTCTAAATAAGAATGAGATACTTGAGTAATAGAATCTACAGAAACGCTTGTTACAGTTGGTAATTCTTGTTTACGATCTCCATAGATATCACTTTCTACATGGTGATAGATAGAATCCCTTGCATATTTTACAAAATCATCTCGATAACTCTCTAATACATATTGTACCCCACCAATATCTGCTTTTGTTGTTTTATTAGAAAGTGTGAAAAAATCAGATGTAAATAATTGAGCAACAAGAGTTGCATAGGTTTCTTCATTCACTTCTTCTTTATTTAGTTCTTCTTTTAAAGATTGAAATAATTCATTGTAGTATTTGGTTTGATCTTCTTCTAAAACATATCCGTATTTTTCTAGTTTATCCACTACCTTTTTTTCTTCTTTTGGTTTTTTTTGTTTTGGTTTTCCAAAGATAAGCGCTAAAGCAACAGCAATCGCAATTAATACGATAATCAATATCGCAATACGTTTTATATTTAATTTTCTCTTTTTCTTTTTCATTCCTCTTGATACTCCTTCATTATTTTATCTTTTTCTTTTGTCTTTCGGATTAAATCATATACAATTATTTTATTGGAAACAGAAAGTTCCTCCTCTGAAATCTTTGTATAATTTTCAATATATTCTTTATTCATTATACCATCTTTTGTTAAAACTTTGCCATCATCTAATTGCGTATGATAATAAACTTCATCCGTAAGCCAATCTCCACTTGGAAATATTACAACATTATTATCGATACTAAAAATATCATGACCTAATGCATAAGGACTACTAAATCCCATCATATTCCCTAACGTAGGAAGTACATCATACATACCCATTACTTTTGTTACTTCTCCACTTACTGTTTGATCTTTTGTCCAAATTAGGAATGGTACTTTTCTATTCAATTCATAATTGAAGTAATCAACGTTTACGTAATTTGGATCTTCTTCATCTAAAACACTATCTGTATAAGGATCATAATTATAATATCTTACATATTCTGATTTTTTTAATTTGGCATCATGATCTCCATAGATGACAATTGCAGTATTCTCAAGTAACCCTGCTTCTTCTAATTCGGTCATTAATTCTCCAATTGCTTCATCTGCATAATGAACAGATTTAATATAATTTCCTAATTTAGTTCCTTCCAAATATGGAGCACTTACCATTTCTGTTTCTCCAGTTTCTTCATTTACTTTCTCGTATTTATAATCCACATCAAAATCTACTAAATGACGTTCGTTTATATCAGAAAATGGAGTATGGTTCGTAAGCATAATTAAAAGTCCATAAAACTTTCCATATTTTTCTTTTACTTCTTTTATTTTTGGCACAGACTGTCTAAAGAATGATTTATCGGAAAGTCCTAACCCAATTGTTTCATCAATTTCGTAATCTTTTTTATGATAATAGAAATTATCATACCCAAAGTTTTCATGCACAACATTACGATTCCAGTAAGATCCGTTATTTCCATGCATACTAAAAGTATAATATCCTTGTTCTTTTAATAATTTTGGAATGGTTATATATTCTCTATCAAAGTAATTTACAAATACCGTTCCACTACTTGCTGGAAGTAAAGATGTGTTAAATGTAAATTCTGTATCGCTACTGGTTCCTACACTTTCTTGTGCATAAAAATTAGAAAAATAAAGTCCTTCTTTTGTAAGTCGGTTCATATTTGGAGTTACTTCTACTCCATTAAAAGTTTTTCCAATTAAAAACTGTTGAAAACTTTCTGCATGTATGACAATTACATTTTTTCCTTTTAATACATTTGTATATTCATTTGTGGTAGGTTTCTTTTTATTTTTTTCATAATATTCACGGAATTCTTTTTCTGCTTGGTCATATCCAAATAATGGAATAATCTGAGGCTTAATACTTGCGATAGCATCATTCACATGATACGTATAGATTCCAAATTTCATGACCACTAATTCCCTATTCCATTGTTTTCCTAATCTGCTAACATCCGTGCTATTAATATTTGCAATAAAGAAACCAATTGTAATTAAAGAAGTGCATAGAGTAATCAATGTATTCTTAAGCCCATGTTCTTCCTTTTTCTCATAATAATGATTTCTTTTCAAATAAACATTTAAAAAGAATAATGCGAATAACTGCCATAAAAAAATAAAATCTTTCAATTCCATGATATTTTCTACTACAGCATCACTTACCCCAATTACTTGCAAAGAAGTCGCAAGTAAAGAAAGAGAGGCAAATGATAAAAAGTTGGTATAATAAATGGAATTGATAATACAAATAAGAACAAATAATATCGACCAAATAAAGAAATAAAGAAAACGATGTTTCGGTTTCAATAAATAACTAAATGCGCCAATTGCCAAAGTAACGGATAAATCTGCAAGAATTGGTCGAAAGTCCGAATAGTTTTTTACAGTAAAAAAGCGAAGGAGCGTTGCATTAAAAACAGATGATACAACAAAAGCCAAAAGCAATACGTTGCTTTTGATAAAGAAAATCAATTTATCAATTAAAGAATCTGTTTTTTCCATACTACACCTCCTAATCGGAACAAGTATATCACTTTTTTATTTGTTTTTCAATTTGACAATCTGTTTTTCATAATCAGAGTGATTGGTAATAAAACTCCCAACTACAAAAATATCCGCACCACTCTTTTTACATTCTAAAATGGTTTGGTCGTTGATTCCACCATCCACCTCAATCAAATAATGATAGTTTTTCTGTAATTTTTTTAATTCTTTTATTTTTTCAATTGAATTAGGGAGAAAAGCTTGTCCTCCCCTACCTGGTTCTACACTCATTACTAATACTAAATCTACTTCTTTTAAATAAGGAAGAATTTTCGAAATCGGAGTACCTGGTTTTATAGAAATTCCAGCTTTACAACCATAGGAATGGATTTTTTTTATTATTTCTTCTGCGTTAGAAGTAGCTTCTACATGAAATGTCATAAACTGAGGTTTTAATTTTGAAAATGATTCTACATAGGTTTCAATATCTTCTACCATTAAATGAACATCCAATGGTTTTTTGATTTCTTTTAAAAACTTTAATTCTTCAAAACTCCATGTCTTTTCAGAAACAAATTTTCCATCCATAATATCACAATGAAAATAAGAAATATCCATTTTTTCTAATTGATGTAATCTTTCTTTTAAATGATCTTTTATTCCTAAAAAAGATACTGAAATCATATTAATCACTCCCTAAAAACTTTAGATAATTTTCATATCTACTTGGTAAAATAAGCCCCTCTTTTACTTTCTTTTTTATCTCACATTCACTTTCTTTTGTATGCATGCAATCATGATATTTACATGGATATTCTTGGAATTCAGGAAAACAATTTTTAATGTCTTCTTTTGTCATACCTCTAAAATCCAAAGAAGAAAAACCTGGTGTGTCCGCAACAAAACCATCTTTTACTTTTAAAAGTTCTACATGCCTTGTTGTATGCTTTCCTCTTCCTAATGCTTTGGAAATCTCATTTGTCTGTAAGTTTAATAATGGGTTTAAATGATTTAATAAGGTACTTTTCCCTGCACCACTTTGTCCTGCAAAAACAGAAACTTTATGATCTAATATATGATAGACATCTTTTAAATTGGTATTTTCAAATACCGAATAATACTTCTTATAATAATCAATTTGTGGTTTCAATTCTTCTTTCTCTTTTTCTGTAAGCAAATCTAATTTCGTTAAAATAATGATTGGTTTTACGTTTTGAAAGGTAATGCATACTAGTAATTTATCTAATAAATTGGTAGAAAAATCTGGTGCTTTCACACTGGTTATGATAATTGCCTGATCAACATTCGAAATAATGGGACGAATCAGAAAATTCTTCCTAGGTAGAATTTCCGTAATGATTTTCTTTTCTTTATCAAATACTACGTCATCTCCTACCATTGGCGTAATTGCATTTTTTCTAAAAATCCCTCTACATTTACAGAGAATCAGATTTCCATCTGATTCTACTGTATAATCGTTACTAATTTGTTTAATAATTCTTCCTTGATTCATTTATTCAGATTCCTTTTCTGGATTTAATCCTTCTGGTGCTTTCGCAATGGTAATGGTAATACGAGCTGAAGCAGTTACAATATCTCCTGGTTTTCTACTTTGCGATAGAATAACACCTTCGGATGCATCTAACGTATTTTTGTATTCTTTCACAAGAACAAGACCATATTTTTCACAGAATTTTTCTACATCTGCAACAGACCAATTTTCCCCTACAAAATCAGGATATTCGGTTATTAGTCTAGATACTTTTAAAGTAACAGTATCTCCTTCTACAACTCTTGTATCTTTTGCTGGTGATTGTTCCATAATAATATTTTCCTTAATGTTATCATCTTTTTTAACATCTTTATATTCCGTTAAAACATAGATTCCTGCTGCTTCTAGTTGTGCTTTCACTTCAATATAGTTTTCATTGGTATAATCTTTTAAAACGATTCCTTTTGGACCAGTTGAAACAACTAAAGTAACCATATTCCCTTTTTTAATACTTCTACCAGCTTCTGGTTTGGTAGAGATTACTTTTCCTTCTTCTACATCAGTGCTGTCTTTTTCTTCATTTTCTGGATTTACTTTAAAACCTAACCCTTTTAATATTTTTTCTGCATCTACTGTCGTTTCATTTTTTACATCTGGAATGACTATTTCAGGTGTGCTAGTAAGCTTTGGAAAGATTAAAATAACGCATCCTAATAAAACAATTAATAGGAAGGTAATTCCTCCAGTAATCCAAAGGGCAAGATTTGTTCTCTTTTCAGATTTGTCTTCTTTGGTTTCTTCTTCTACTTTTTTATTCATCAAGGAACGTGTCACTTTTGTAACTTTTTTTGGATCCTCAATATCTTGTTCTGGATAAGGATAATGATATTTTTCCACATCTTTTTTATCCGGATCCATCGCATGTTTCAAATCTTCATTCATTTCTCTCACATTCTCATATCTATTTTTTGGATTTTTCGCACAAGCCTTTAAAATAATATTTTCTAATGATTGTGGAATATCCGAATTCTTTTCGCGCACACTTGGAATAGGCTCTTTCATTTGCTTAATCGCAATTTCTACTGCATTTTCTCCTTTAAATGGAAGTTTCCCTGTTAATAATTCATACATTAAAATTCCTAAAGAATAAATGTCACTTTTCATAGTAGAACCTGTTCCATTCGCTTGTTCTGGTGGTAAATAATGTACCGAACCCATTACCGAATTGGTTTGGGTTAATTCATTACTATTTAATGCCATAGCGATTCCAAAATCTGTAATTTTTACTCTTCCATCATCTAAAATCATAACATTTTGTGGTTTGATATCTCTATGAATAATATAACTATCGTGTGCACAAGCAACTCCATCCGTTAGTTGAATCATAATATCCAATACTTCTGGAATTGTTAAAGCACCTCTTTTTTTAATTAAGCTTTTTAACGTTTTTCCATCGATATATTCCATTACAATAAAATATCTTCCATTATCTTCTCCAACATCGTACATTCCAACAATGTTAGGATGTGTTAGGGAACTAGCTGCAATCGCTTCTCTTTGAAAACGACGAACAAACTTTTCGTCATCTGCAAGGTCACCTCTTAAAATTTTCACCGCAACATTACGGTTTAAAATGGTGTCATAAGCAAGATACACATTTGCCATTCCACCTTCCCCAATAGTTCGAATAATTTGATAACGATCGTTTATTTTTTCTCCTTTTACGATCATTTTACACACCTGCCTTTATTAAAAATGCCACAGAAATATTATCATTTCCGCCCCTATTATTACATTTATAAATGATTTTTTGTAACTTAGAAGGAATATCCGTTTCTTCATTCAATACTTTACTGATTTGAGTATCATCTAACATGTTGGTTACCCCATCACTGCATAAGAAAACTCCTTCTACATCAGTTTCCACGTCAAAAATATCCATTTCTACATTGGAGTTTGCTCCTAAAGCCCTCATTAAAACATTCTTTCTTGGATGATCCTTGGCTTCTTCTTCTGTTAGTTCTCCTGAATTTACAAGTAATTGTACTAAAGTATGATCCACCGTTATTTTATGAAGTTTTCCATTTTTAAATACAAAGCCAGAACTATCCCCAATATTTCCAAACAATAGATAATCTGGAGTAACTAAAGATAATACTAAAGTAGTTCCCATACCAGAACTTTCTGGATGTTCTCTTGTATATTCATAAATTAATACATTGGCTTCACTTACCGCTTCTTTTAAAAATAAAATCGCTTCTTCTTTGCTTCCAATTGTTTCTAATTCATGGAACCTTTCTTCAATATGAGAAACTGCAATATTAGAGGCAATTTCTCCACCTCTATGGCCTCCCATACCATCACATACAATTAGTAAATATTCTTTCCCACTTCCATTTTCTACAATGGTGACACTATCTTCATTGTGGTCTCTTACTTTTCCTGGATCAGTCAAATAACCATATTTCATACTATCCCTCCTCATGATGAGAACGTAACTGGCCACAAGCAGCCATTACTTTACTTCCAAATTCTCTTCTTACCGTTACATTAATTTTATTCTTTTTTAAAGAATCATAGAATTTCATTACTTGTTTTTGATCAGATTTTTGAAATTCAAAATGACTTGTTTCATTATAAGGAATTAAATTGACATAACAATTCATTCCTTTTAATAATTCACATAACTCTTTAGCACATTCTTCTGTATCGTTTACATTTTTCAGCATGATATATTCAAACGTTAAACGTCTATGTGTTTTTTCAATATACTCTTTTAAAGTAGGAATTAAAACTTCTAAAGGATAAGCTTTGTTAATTGGCATCAGTTTATTTCTTAACTCATTATTTGGAGCATGAAGACTAATTGCGAGATTTACTTGGTCTTGTAAATTCATAAATTCTTTAATTTTTGGTACAATCCCACAAGTAGAAATCGTAATATGACGTGCTCCTAATTCAATTCCTTTTGGCTGTTTTAATATTTCTACAAACTTCATAACATTAGAAAAATTATCAAAAGGTTCTCCGATTCCCATTAACACTACATGAGTAATTCTAAGGTGACTTAATTTTTCAATTTGTAATAGTTGTAAAACCATTTCAGAAGGAGTCAGATTTCTTACTTTTTTGAGTCTTCCACTTTCACAAAAAGCACATCCCATATTACATCCTACTTCTGTAGAAACACATAAACTTTTTCCGTAATCGTGATGCATTAAAACAGCTTCTACTTTTTGATGATCTGATAAACCAAATAAGTACTTTTCAACATCTGTATCTTTTTGTTTAGCAAGAACCACAAGTTCTTCCATAGTAAAATCTTGTTTCAACTTTTCAATTACTTCTTTTTTTAAATTGGTCATTTCATCAAAAGAAGTTACTCTTTTTTTATAAAGCCAGTCATAAACTTGATTTGCTTTAAATTTTTTCTCTCCAATTTTTATAAAATATTCTTCCAATTCTTGTAATGTGAAATCATAGATACTTTTCATATTCTTAACTCCTAGTATGATTATATCACGAAACCTTTCTTTTTCCAATAATTACAAGAAAACTCAACCCTCTTTTGTAGGATTGAGTTTTCTATTTACAAATGATTTACTTATCTTATTTCTTAGAAAGTAATTCTGCTTCATATAATTGTCTATATTTTTCACAGTTTTTCATAAGTTCTTTATGAGTTCCTTCTGCTTCAATTTTTCCATCTTCCAAATAAAGAATTCGATCAGCTCCAATGATAGTAGAAAGTCTATGCGCAATGATTAAAATCGTATATTCATTTTTCATGTTATTAATGGCTTCTTGAATCTTTAATTGCGTTTCATTATCTAATGCACTTGTTGCTTCATCAAATAAAATAATTTCTGTTTTTTGAAGAAGCGCTCTTGCAATAGCAAGTCTTTGTTTTTGACCTCCTGATAAAGTAACTCCACCTTCTCCAATAATGGTGTCATACTTGTCTGGGAGTGTTTCAATAAAGTCATCTAGACATGCTAATTTACAAACTTCTTTCATTTCTTTTTTTGTCATATTTGCTTTTACTAATCTTAAATTATCTTTGATACTCATATGAAAAATATAAGGTTCTTGACTAATAATCGTAATATTACCTCGAATCGATTCTCTATCCAATTCTTGGATATCTATTCCATCGATCAATATTTTTCCTTTTTGGACATCATACATTTTACATAGTAATTGAAAAATAGTTGATTTTCCTTCTCCGCTTTTTCCAACAAAAGCAACTGTTTCGTTTGCATTTACATGAAATGATAAATTCTTTAATACTGGTTTTTTGTCATAAGAAAAGATAACATTTTGAAATTCAAAATTGCCTTCTACTTTATTCAAATGACGAGTTCCAAAGTGTTCCTTCGGAAATTTTGATTCATCCAAAATATCTCTGATTCTTTCACAAGAAAGTTCAAAGTTTTTTAGCATTTCTAAAAAACTTCCTACTCGGTAATGAAAATAGGATAATTGCCCATTATAATAATTGTATAGGACAATAGCAGTCGCAAAAATAAGCTTATTTGCTTGTAGTAAAACAACTAATATCAGAATGAAAAAAAAGGAAAATAAATCATGTGAATGTCCGATTAAAAAACGATACTTTCTAGAAGTTTTCATCATAGCAAAGAAAGAATCTTTTTCTTCTGTAATTTTACTTTGTAATTCAAATAAAAAATCATTTTCACTATTTAACATTTTGATGTCTCGTGCGCCTCTTACCATTTCTCCAATAAGACCTGTACCTTTTTCTCTTTTACCTCTTACCACTTTCTCTTGTTCTTTTCTTTTTTTGGTTCGTTTGTTTTCTAATACACATAAGATAATAATTACACATAAAGTATATAAAAATACAATTGGACTAATGATATACATTGCGACTAAGATTCCAAAACTTCCAACAATACTAGTCAAATAACTAGTCAAACCTTCAAAAATATCTGCCAAATTAGAAGTATCTGACGTTAATCTTTGAATAAATACCCCACTTCCATTATCATCTAATGTTTTGTTTTGTAATGTCAGAATGTTTTTCCCTAAATCCACTTGAAGAACTGCCAAAGTTTTTTGATATAAATTAACTGCATTATAATTTGTTGCATAATTTGCAATTGTAGAAACGGTTTCTACAAATAAAATGGAAATAGCAACATAAATCACTTGAACAAATTGATTATCTGTTACCGCAACAATTAAATTCGCACTAACAATTGGATGAACGATTCCTGTCACAACACGAACAATACTAATTAATATATAAGATATTAAATATTGCTTCTGATGTTTTGCATATTGCCAAGCAAACTTTAAATTTGATATTAAGGACTTCATACAACCACCTTCTTACTTTTTCAATTTATCATAAAAAAAATATTTAAGCAAGAAAAAAAGTTCTTCAAAAGAACTTTAAAATCCGTAATAAATACAAATTGCGAAAAAGAGAATTCCTAATACATAAGTAGTTCTTGTAATAAAAAGTTCTCCTCCTCTTTCTTTTCTGTTTTTAAATAAAGAGGTATTTGCTCCAGTCATTGCATTAGAAGCATCTTCTGCTTTTCCACTTTGTAATAAAACAATCGCAATTAATAAAACACAAATAATCATTAATAATATCTTCATAATAAGTCTCCTTCACTGAATTATAATGTATCATAAATTAGAAAAAGTGTCAATGAAATTACCATTTGAAATCAATTTATATTCTCTAATCGCAATTCTATCATCTGAACAATATTCAATAATAAATCGATTTTCTTTTTTACAAATTAAGATCCCTATTGTATCATCATTTGTTTTCTTTTTTATATTTTTATCAATGTAATTCATATATTTTCTAATTTGTGAGATATATTCTGCTTTAAATTCTGTTACTTTTAACTCCACCACTACATAACAATTGTATTGTATATTAAAGAATAATAAATCAATAGAATAAGTTCTAGCTCCAATTTTGATTTTATATTCACTTCCTATAAAACTATAGTCATTTCCTAATTCTTTCATAAAAGACTCAATATCTTCTAGTATTAACTGATGTAATACTTTTTCTGTCATGATTTCCATATGATTTTTATTATGAATCAAAATAGGATTAGGAATTCGATCTTTTATATCAACATTTTCTTTATTAATTCTTGCTTTAACTGGTAATCTTTCATACTCCCCTGATTTAATCATTTCTTCTAATTGCCTTTTTGAAAGGTTTTCCTTTATCACTCGTTCTACATAGTAATTAATTTCATCTTTATCATTTAAACAAAACAATTGACGAATATGACTTATTGTTAATTTGGTCCCCAATGGGGACCATTTTTGTTTTTCAAAAAATTGATATAACTGTCTCATCCTTCTTAGCGTTCTTGGATTATATTTTGTATCAACTTCAATTGATAGTTTTTTTGAATAATTACCAATAATGTTTTCTCCATATTTCCTTCCTGCCATAGACAATAATTTCCCTACTTCATAATGTGTGATAAGGGTATGTCTTTCTTTTGAATAGTCTTTTACTTTCGAATATATCTCATTATCAATGAGTTTATTTTTTATTTCATTATAGTAATCCATAGAATCCTCCCTAAAGAAAAGATATACGATTGATTAGAAAAATCCTCTAAAAAAGACATACTTTTTAGTATGTCTAACCTTTTACAACAAAGTTTACTAGTTTTTTAGGAACTACAATTTCTTTTACAATTTCTTTTCCTTCTAAGAACTTTTGAACATTTTCAATACTTTTTGCTAGCGCTAACATCTCTTCTTTTGAAGTATTGGCATCTGTTTCAATTTTTCCTCTTAGTTTTCCATTTACTTGAACTACCATTTGATAAGTTTCATCTTTTGTTTTTTCTTCCTCATAAGTAGGCCATGGTTCATAAGCAATACTATCCTTATGTCCAAATGTTGTATGCCATATTTCTTCTGTCATATGAGGTACCAATGGATTTAATAATTTAATAAATCCTTCTGCAAATTCTTTGTTAATTTTTTCTTCTTTGTAGCATGCATTTACAAATACCATCATTGCAGAAATTGCAGTATTGAATCCTAATTCTTCATAATCATTCGTTACTTTTTTTACTGTCTTATGATAAATCTTTTCTAAGTTTGGAGTAGCTTCATCAGTTATTTTTCCTTCTTCTACAAAAAGTCTCCATACTCTATCCAAAAATCTACGAGAACCTTCTACTCCTTTTGGATCCCATGGTTTATCTGCTTCCAAAGGTCCCATAAACATTTCATAAATACGTAGGGTATCTGCCCCATATTCATCTACTACATCATTTGGGTTTACCACAAATTTAGGATAACGTTTTCCCATTTTGATTCCGTTTTCTCCTAAAATCATTCCTTGATGACGTAATTTTTTAAATGGTTCTTTGACTGGAACAATTCCTTTATCATACAAGTATTCATTCCAAAATCTAGAATATAGTAAGTGTCCAACTGCATGTTCAGGTCCTCCTACATAAAGGTCCACTGGAAGCCAATGTTCGAGTAACTTTTTATCTGCTAATTCTTTGTCATTATGTGGATCAATGTATCTTAAGAAATACCAACTTGATCCTGCACTTCCTGGCATAGTAGAAGTTTCTCTTAACCCTTCTTTTCCATCATAGGTAACATGTACCCAATCCGTTGCTTTAGAAAGTGGAGATTCTCCAGTTTTAGAAGGACTATAATCTTCTAGTTCTGGAAGAACAAGTGGAAGTTCAGAATCTTTTAAAGAAGTACTGGTTCCATCTTTAAAATGAACCACTGGAATTGGTTCTCCCCAATAACGTTGACGCGCAAATATCCATTCACGTAAACGATAATTGACTTGTTTTTTTCCAATTTTCTTTTTTTCTAAGAATGTAATCATTTTATTGATAGACTCTTCCTTATTTAATCCATTTAAAAATTCGGAATTAATATGAACGCCATCTCCAATATAGGCTTCTTCGCTAACATTTCCACCTTCAATGACTGGAATGATTTCTAAGTTAAATTTTTTCGCAAATTCATAGTCTCTTGTGTCATGTGCAGGTACTGCCATAATAGCTCCTGTACCATAACTAGCAAGTACATAATCCGAAATCCAAATTGGAATCTTTTTATCATTGACTGGATTAATCGCATAAGCTCCTGTAAATACTCCTGTTTTATCTTTGTTCAATTCCGTTCTTTCCAAATCGGATTTTGATGCACAAACTTTTTTATAAGCTTCTACTTCCTTTTTTTGCTCTTTCGTAGTAATCTGATCTACTAAAGGATGTTCTGGTGAAAGTACGCAGTAAGTTGCTCCAAACAATGTATCACATCTAGTAGTAAATACAGTAAATGTTTCTTTAAAGCCATCTATTTTAAAGTTTACTTCTGCACCAATACTTTTTCCAATCCAATTTCTTTGAATTTCTTTTGTACTTTCAGGCCAATCTATTTCTTCTAATCCAGAAAGTAGGTTTTCTGCATATTTTGGGATATCCATAATCCATTGTTTCATGTTTTTACGAACAACTGGATATCCTCCTCTTTCGCTTTTTCCATCTACAATTTCATCATTCGCAAGAACCGTTCCTAATTCTTCACACCAATTTACTGGCATGTCCACATTACGAGCGAGTCCATCTTCATACAATTGTTTAAAAATCCATTGTGTCCAATGATAGTATTTTGGATCTGCAGTCGATACTTCTCTTCCCCAATCAAAAGAAAGTCCTAACATCTTTAATTGTTTCTTGAAAATTTGAATGTTTTTTTCTGTAAATCCACTAGGATGATTCCCTGTTTGAATCGCATATTGTTCAGCAGGAAGTCCAAATGCATCCCATCCCATTGGATGTAGGACATTAAATCCTCTCATTCTTTTATAACGTGCAATCGCATCCGTTGCGGTATACCCTTCTGGATGTCCTACGTGTAAACCTGACCCAGAGGGATAAGGAAACATATCCAAAACATAATACTTGGGTTTACTAAAATCCCACACATCTGTTTTAAATGTTTCTTTCTCATCCCAATAATCTTGCCATTTTTTTTCTATTTCTTTTGGACTATACATTATGATTCCTTCTTTCTAATTCCATATTTCTTTTTTAAAAAATAACCTACTATTTTATAACCTACAATAATTAATAAGATGACTACTACAAATCCTGCAAGTAACTTTAAAATCATACTTTTAATAGGGCTTACAATCCATAAAGTAAGAGTAATAATGAACGCATTTGTAAGCGCCATAATCTGTACAAGTACTTTACTTTTAATTTTCGAAATATTGACATTCGTTAAGCCTTCTAATAGTTTCACTTCTGTCCCACTTCGATATTTTCTCATTTGTTTTTTTCTTAGATAAACCAAGCAAAAATAAGATAAATAAACTGCTACAAAAGCAAGCAAATAATAAATAATACTTTTCATCTTCCACCTCACAAAAAAAGTATTACAAGTTAAGGACGAAAAACCGCGGTACCACCTTAATTCATAATACTTATGCACTCAAATCTTTAACGCAGACATACGTCCATTTGGAAACTCCAAAGCAAGTTCATAAAGTCCTCTTCAAAGTTTTCACCAACCACTTTGTCTCTAAAAAAGAATTCTTTATTACTACTCTTCTTCCTCGTTTTTAAACTAGTATTATTATAATAAAAAAAAGAAGATTATGCAAGTTTCTTCTTCACTTTTATTTTATTTTTTCTTATTTCTTTTTTAAATAGTTTTTCTAAGGATACATCATCTAAGTTTTCTGTTTGTTTTTTGATTCTAGGTAGTATCTCTTCTCCATTTTGAAATTTTTTGATTTCTCTTACAGATAGATAAGTTCCTATAAAATAAAGGAATGACTGTAATGGATTGGATTCTAATATTCCTTCCGTACAAGAATCACATAAATGATGGTAATCAGGAGTCCCATATAAAAAAGGTGTCTTTTTATCCAATTCTTCTGTAATTTGTCCATTCTCTAAAAAAATGGATAAATATCTTAAATATGGATACATACTTTCTATTTGAACTAAGGTATCTTGAATTCTGATATTTAACAAGTAATTTACTTCATCATCCGAATAGCCTTTTCTTCCTAAATAAAATATTGCATAGAATTCATAAAAAATAGAAGGATATTCAGTTAATAATGGAAGCAAATCTTTTTTTCCATCCAAAGCAGAAATATAATGGGCGAATTCATGCATTAAATTTGTGACATCCTCTGTAGTCTCAAATAGATTGATTACTACATATTCTTCTAAATCTTCTTCTGATGCTTTTTCTAAAATAGGTGTTTCTTCTTGAAATCCTAATAGTTTCTTATAATAGTTTTTTTCTTTTTTGTTTAACTCTTTCCAAAAAATAATCTTTTTTTCTTTTAATGCTTGATAAAAAAGCTTTAAATATTCTTTACTAGGATCTACTTCTAATAAGAGTTCTTCCATATATTCAAAAAATTGTTTTTTGGTAATTCTTGTAATAGGAATTTCTTCCTCGTAAGGGATTCCTTCTTCTTCAGGTTCTCTAAATTCTTCTTCAAAATCTTTTATTAAACTTTGAAATAATTCAAAATGATTTAAAAAGAACGTTAAATCTTTACAATCACTTCCATGCTTTTTTGGATCATAATAAAGCATATCATAAATCATATCACTCATACAGTCAGTCAGTAATTCATAACGAGATTTTTCTTGAATCCAATAAAAAAGTTTTGCTTTTTCTGTTTTTAAATTACATTTTTTTCCAAATTCTTTTTCATAATAGGAATTCGCTAATACATATAAATTCTTAATTTCTTGAAGGGATGCTTTTTCATATCCCAAAGAAATATCAAGAATGGTTTCATAAATTTCACATAATGTCATAATATCCCCTCGAAGTGTATTCTATTCTAACAGAAAAAAAAGAAAAAGTCTATAAAAAAAGACTTCAAATGAAGTCTTAAATTTAACCTTTTATATTCCACTACGTGACCAACCTTCACACTCAACAGAACCAACACTTGAACCATCTATATACAAAATACAAATATTCGTGTCATCATCTTTTCCATAAAATGCAACTCTAATACTGTGCGTTACATCCCCATTGTAATTACAATTAACATAGCCATTACCATTATGATATCCTGCAGGAATAGTAACGGTTCCTTTTGATGTCCTGCTTCCTGTCCAAGCCCCTCTATTTGTCATAGCTCCTGTCTGTTTTGTTCCAGAATTACTATAGAAAGTTTTTCCTGAAAGGACATCTCCTGTTCCTGCATTTCCTGATAAAGTTGGTCCTGTTACCTTAATAGTGGTAACATATCCATTTTGCGTAGAACTATAAGTTCCTCCTACACCAACACTTCCTGTGATTGGTCCTTTATTCGATACACTATTCGTTACTTTTCCAGATCCATTATGATATCCTGCAGGAATTGTATAGCTTCCTCCTATTCCAATCGATTTTGAAACTGCTCCATTGTTTGTCATAGTTCCTGTTTGTTTTGTTCCTGAATTGCTATAGAAAGTCTTCCCTGAAAGAACATCTCCTGTTCCCGAATTTCCAGATAAAGTTGGTCCTGTCACACTAATGGTAGTAACATATCCATTTTGCGTAGAACTATAGGTCCCTCCTACTCCTACGCTTCCTGTTACAGATCCTATATTTGGCATGGTTCCTGTTCCAATTGTTGCATCTGGTTTTACATATGTTTTTCCTGTTAGTACATCTCCTGCTGATGCTGATGCTGATGCAATCGTTGTTTTTAAACTATTGATGGTATTGTTACATGCCGCTTCCAATTCCTCATCTGTTGGACAAATTAATCCAATTCCAGTTCCTGTATCATCTAAAATCGCATTTTCACATTCTTGTCCTTCTCCAACTGCTAATTTTTTCATGCCTGTAGTTTTATAAGCACAGTAAGTTCCATCATCAATTAAAACTCCTGTTCTTCCGTCCATCATTTTATAGAATCTTCCATTTAAATCAGAGGTATCTCCTGTATATCCATAAGATGGACTCATAGCTCCATCATATAGTCCAAAATTCGTACAGGATGGGGCACAGTTTTCTACTCCATTACAATTGATGATATCTTCTACTTTTTGTTTGAATGCATCTTTTGGTTCTTCTCCATTAATTTTAGATGCTAAATCCTTATTACTTCTTCTAAGACGATAGTTTTCTTGAGCCAGATTCATAAGTAATACTGCCATCAAAGCCAAAAACAAAATTAAGATTGGATACAACACTCCTGCAATTGCGAATCCTTTTTTATTATTCATATCATCACCTACTATACTATTAATATATCATATTTTTAAACCAAAAACCAAATGATTCATCTAATTATTTTCTAAAGACTGATAGTATTCATATCGTTTGATAGATTCTTCTTTATTTGCTTGTAATAATTCTTCTGCATGTTCTGGATTAATCTCTTTTAACATTGCATATCTTGTTTGATTATTTAAAAATTCATGGTATTTTTCAAAATCAACGTTTTTACTATCCAATGTAAATTTACCTGTTAAAGGAGAATATCGGAAAGTTGGAAAGTATCCACATTGAGTTGCTAATTTCTCATTTTCGATACTATTTTCCATCCCACCTTTAATACCATGTGAAATACAAGATGCATAAGCAATTACTATAGAAGGTCCATTCCAAGAAGCGGCTTCTTCTAATGCTTTAATTGTCTGCATAGGTGTCGCTCCTAAAGAAACTTGAGCAACATATACATTTGGATAAGACATGCACATACGTGCTAAATCTTTTTTCGAAACTTTTTTACCATTACTTGCAAAAGCTGCAATAGCTCCTTTTGGACTTGCTTTACTTGCTTGTCCACCTGTATTGGAATATACTTCACTATTTAAAACTAAAATATTTACATTGTCACCACTTGCTAATACATGATCAATTCCACCATATCCAATATCGTAAGCCCAACCATCTCCACCAACTGTCCAGATTACAGAAGCTGGTATAAATTCTTTTAAGGAACGTAATTCTTCTGGTAAGGTATCATCTTCTAATGCTTCATATACTTCTTTTGTGATTTTGTAATCATCTGAGTGTTCTAACCATGTTTCAAACAATTTTTTATTTGGATTATCCATATATTTTTTCATGATATTTGCAATATGATTTCGGATTGTATTTTTTGCGATTAACATTCCATATCCATATTCTGCATTATCTTCAAATAAAGAACTTGCCCATGGAATGGTATAAGGAGTACTTGGCATAGATGCACCATAGATAGAAGAACATCCTGTTGCATTCGAAATCATTAAAGAATTTCCAAATACTTGTGTTAAAAGTTTCAAATATGGAGTTTCTCCACATCCTGCGCAAGCTCCACTAAACATGAATTTTGGTTCTTTCAATTGAGAACCTTTAATGGTAGAAACAGAAAGTAAATCTTTTTCTTTAATATGGGTACTTAAATAATCAAAGACTTCTTGTTCTTTTTCGTTGATTCTTTCCTGTAACGTTTCTTTTGTTAACGCTTTTGCGCCTCTTAAACCAGGACATGTTTTGATACAAACTCCACATCCAGTACAATCTTTTACCGAAATACCAATACAGAAATAATAATCTTCTAAATTCTTTTCCATTGGTTTTTTACATCTATTTTGAATATAACTTGGAGCATTCTCATACTCTTCTTTGCTTAGTAAGTAAGGTCTAATAACTGCATGAGGGCAAACCAAAGAACATTGATTACACTGAATACAATTCTCACTTAACCATTTTGGTACAACATCTGCAACGCTTCTCTTTTCTAATTTTGAAGTGCCACTTTCAAACGTTCCATTTTGATAAGGTAGAAAGTCAGATGTTTTTAAGTCGTCTCCTTTTCTTTTTGTAATCATAGAAAATAACGTTTCTTTTTCTTTTACTTCTTCAAAATAGATATCTTCTTTGATTTCTACTTCTTTTAAATAGTTAGTTGCTAAATCAATTGCTTTTGCATTGGCTTCATACACACTTGGTCCTTTTTTAAAGAAGCGTTTCTTCGCAAAATCTTTCATGACTTCTTTTGCTTCTTCATAATCCATTCTAGAAGAAAGAGACATAATCGCACTTTCCATTACCATGCTGATTTTATTTTTTAACCCCACTTCATTCGCTAATGAATAGGCATCAATTAAATATACTTTTGCATGTTTATTTACAAGTAAATGTCTATTCTCATCACTTAATGTATTTAAGAATTCTTCTTCTTTCATTTTGGTGTTAAAAATGAAGGTTCCATTTTCCATAAGATTTGATAGACAATCAAAATTATTTAAATAAGACTCTTTTGTTATAACAATCACTTTCGGATTTTCTACATAATAAGTAGAACGAATTGGATGATCTGAGAATCTTAAGTGACATTTTGTAACTCCACCAGATTTTTTAGAATCGTATTGAAAATAACCTTGTACATAGCTATCCGTATGATTTCCAATTAGTTTCATCATTCCTTTGGAAGCACTAACCATTCCATCAGAACCATAACCATAGATTAAGAATTCTTCTGAATTACTAATTTTGTAGTCTTTGTCATAAGGTAAACTTAAATGCGTGATATCATCTTCAATTCCAATCGTAAAATGATTTTTAAGTTCTCCATTCAACATATCATAAACAGCTTTTATCATAGCAGGAGTTGTATTTTTAGAAGAAAGTCCATATCTTCCACCTACGATTTGTATATCAAGTTCTTGTAAAGCACTTGTAATATCTAAGTAAAGTGGTTCTCCTATACTTCCTGATTCCTTCGTTCTGTCTAATACCGCTATTTTTTTCACTGATTTAGGAAGAACTTTTAGTAAGTATTCTTTTGAAAATGGACGATATAAATGAACTTCTATCAATCCTACAGAATACCCCTTTTTGTTTAAATCATCGATGGTTTCTTTAATGGTTTCATTTACAGATCCCATTGCGACGATTATAGAAGTGGCATTGGAGTCTCCATAATACATAAAGGGATGATATTCTCTTCCTGTCTTTTTTTCTAACCTTTGCATTACATCATCTACAACATTTGGAACTTGATTATAAACTTGATTTCTTACTTCTGTCATTTGAAAATAGATGTCATCATTTTGAGCAGTTCCCCTTGTATCTGGATGAACAATATTAAGAGCTTTTTTTCGAAAATTAGTAATGGATTCTTCCTTTAATAAATCTTTGATATCTTCTTTTTCTAATACTTCTATTTTATCAATTTCATGGCTTGTTCGAAATCCATCAAAAAAATGTAGGAATGGAAGACTTGCCTCAAGACTTGATAAATGTGCGACAATCGCCAAATCGCTTGCTTCTTGTACAGAAGAACTTGCTAACATACAAAAACCTGTTTGTCTCGTTGCATAAACATCTTGATGATCTCCAAAGATTGATAGTGCATGAGTGGATAAACTTCTTGCTGCCACATGAAATACTCCTGGAAGCATCTCACCTGCTATCTTATACATATTTGGAATCATCAAAAGAAGACCTTGACTAGCCGTAAATGTAGAAGTTAAACATCCTGCTTGTAGCGATCCATGGACCATACCAGCAGCCCCTGCTTCACTTTGCATTTCCACTACTTTTACAGGTTCCTCAAATAAATTGGTTTTCCCTTCATTACTCCATTCATCAATATGTTCTGCCATAGGACTCGACGGAGTAATCGGATAAATACCTGCTACTTCTGTAAAAAAATAAGCGCTTCTAGCACATGCTTCATTTCCATCTACTGTTATCATTTTTTTCATACTATCACCATTTTCATTATAACATATTCTAAAAAGAAAAAGGAATAGATTTTACTATTCCTTTGGCATCGTGTCTTGTGGTTCTGTTGGTTGTGCAACTGGTTCTGTTGCTATTGGAGCTTTTGGTTGTACTGGTGTACTTGGCTGAACAGGCGCCGTTGGTTGTACTGGAGTACTTGGTTGAACAGGTGCAGTTGGTTGTACTGGAGTTTCTGGTTTTGAAACTGGTGTATCTTCCACTTTTCCTTTTTTCGTTACCTTCAATCCGACTGCAATTAAAGCAAATACAATAATAACTCCACCTGCAATAAATGCAATTGTCATATATTGATTAGATTTTGAATCAAATGCAAATGAGAATTGCATTTTTTCATTTTGATTGGTTGATAAATCCCAAGTTAATGTTTTTCCGTCAGAAGAAACATTCGTTGCATTATGAGTTTTTGGAGCTTTAGGTAAAGTAACCGATACCTTCATATCCATCGTAATTTGTGAAGTATCTTCCCCATCTTCATTTGCATAAATCCAATTTGCAGTATAAACATCTCCTGATTTTGTAAACATAGATTTAATATCTTTTAAATCCATATCCGTAATATTAAATTCTTTTTCTGTTCCTACTACATCATCAATTGAAGCAATATGATTTGTGAAAGTATATCCTTTGAATTCTCCTTCTTCATATTTTACTTTATTAGTGTATTCTTCACCAGTCATAATAGAATCTAAATATTGCCAACGTTGTTCATCCGTAATTTCAGATGCTTCTTCTGCTGGTTCTGTGTCTTCTTCTGGTGTAATTACAGTATCATCTTCTGGTGTGATTAATGTTTCCTCTTCACTTGGTGTAATTAATGTCTCATCTTCATTTGGAGCAATTAAAGTATCATCTCCTTCAGATTGTAGACCATCTACCATACCATTTTGCATATTGATCATTGCATCGATAAGTTCATTATCAAATGCTTCTGTAACAGAAATATCCATTGATTTATCACTGTTAACTTTTGCATTAAATTCTGCTTTCATTGTACAACCGCATAACAACCCAACCACAACAAGTGTTGTCATGACTTTTAAAACTTTCTTCATTTTACTTCCTCCTATATTATAAGAATATCACATTTTTTAAAACTTGAGAAGTATTAGAAAAAAAGTTTTGATTTTTTTCAAAACTTTTTTCTTTATCGCCTTCTTTCATAGGTAAGAGGATTGTTTATATGTTTTTATTAAGATTGTTTACAATAATTATAATGTTTTTTCTATTTTCTTATCCCTTCTTTCTATAATCATTATAAAAATTTTTTATGACTTTTATGTGAAAAAAATAAGAAATTTTTGTGAAGCTTAAATCTGTTTTCCAACTACTAAAAATCTTCGATTCGTCAAAGTTACACAGGTTACTAAAGTAACGGTTGTTTCATCCATTGGTCTTTTTAAATGCATTTCACTTTTTAGTGTTTCATAGAAATCAATTACTTCATAAGAATAGGTTTTATTCTCATAAGTAATGAATATCATATCTCCTATCATTAATTGATTTAAATTTTGAAAATAAGAAATCTTAGAATTACCAGAGTGACCTGCTAAAATCATATTTCCATATTTCTTATCTGGGGCATCTGAAATAATCCATTCGATATTTTTAGAAACCGTATTATTCTTACTATTTAATTGATAAAAAGGATCGTTTATTTCTAATTTTGGAATTGTTAAATAGCCAATTGGTTCTTCTTTTGGAATTGAAAAAGAAGAAATGATTTGATTTTTTAAATTTCGTTCAATTGGAGAATTCGAAATACTCGGAAATAAAAGAAGCATTGCTAGAATAATTCCTTTAAAAAAACTTTTTTTGATAAATGGCATAAGCAAGTAATACCCAACTATTCAAATATGGTACTTCGTAACAATCTGTATCTGGAATATTTGGAACTGGTTCATTTACAAAGGAATAAGTATAGTTTTTTTGTTCTTTGATTTCCACAATTTTGATAGAAGTATCCATAATATAATGTGGAAGAGTTTCTATTTCTTCTAGTTGATAAGAGCCAAATCTTAACTGATCAAATGTTATCATTCCCTCTGCATTTGTACTTTTCTCATAAACTTCATTTGTTTGTAAATTCGTTATTCGATATTTTACTCCCATTAACGGCTTTTTTGTAATCGAATCTATTTTTTGAATTTGAATAGAACCATAAGATTCTTGATTTTCAATTTCAAATAACTCAGAAGACGACTCTACATGAATAGGTATCATTCTTGGATTTAATTCAAACCCTTCTTTTGTTTTTGTTTCTTTTAAATAATAATTCCCATATGGAAGAGTCAAATGTATTTCACCATTAGTATTTGTCTCATAATTTCCTATAAATTCATCTTTTGAAAATCGAACAGTTTGATCTTGATAATAGAGTGTTTCCCCTGCACGTAATTCAAATGATACTCCTTCTAATGGAATTTTGTCTCCTTCTATTTTTATACCATATTTTTGAATTGTTACTTCACTTCCTGATACTTCTACAGGAATCGTAATCCATTCTTCTTCTACCCTTCCTTTCATCATCGTTTGAGAATTACTCGCTACATAGAATTTCGTACCTGTTTCATATGCTTTTCTTTTTAATTTCAAAGTATAATTTCCTTTTTCTTTTAAAACAAGTTTTAAATCATCACCTTCTATATAGGCAGTGCCTCCATCAAATGATGCTACTTCATATTCTCCTAGTACATGATTTTGATCAGTAACCGTAATATGATCATTTATAGTACCTTCTATTTTTTCCAAGTTAAAATTCGGTTTTATCAAATATTGATGGATTAAGTCTAAGATTTTTTCCCTTTCATAGGTTACATCAATTTCTTCACCATAAGAATACCTTTCTGTGAACCATTTCACAGTTACTCCTTTTATTTCTTCCCAGATAAGTGCTTGAGTTGCTAGTTCAAATCGAAGAGAATCATGACCAGGATAATCGCTTCCAAAGTATTCAATAAGAGCTAACTTTTTTAAAGTATCTTCCGAATAGAGAGAACTACTTGATACTTCTTCATATTGATAAGAATTTACTTTTTGATCAGGATCAATACAATAAACTCTAGAACCATCTTGATAATACTTATTAAAAGAATAAGAACGATAGAATTCATCATTATACATCGCATAAAATACATTGGGTTCTTCTACCATAATTAAAGATGTTTCTTTCGCGCATACAGAATGAATTCCAAAAATAAAACCAACAATCAATAACCATAAAATTTTCTTCATATCTTCCTCCCAAATGTTAATATACGAAAGAAAAATAGAAAATCCTTTTTCCAATAAAAAAACTACTAAAAAGTAGTTTAATAAGTTGGTGTACATTTTTGATCTTTGGTATAAATTAATAGATTACTGTAAGTTTTAGGGAAATTTATTAATTCTTCCTCATCAGGATTCATTTTCAAAAGATCCATCGTAGTAGTTCTTTCTACTGTTTTTTTTGTCGCATTCGATTCAATTTTATCGGTTTCTCCTACCGAATTTTGTTCTTTATTATCTTTTAAAAATTCTGTAAATGCTTCTTCTGTTTGGAATGTATAAAGTCTATGTATTTTTGCAGAAGTAACTTTTTGATTTTGGATGGTGTAAGTTGCTTCTTGTTTTAAGGTATAGTCATCCTCTTCTTCCAAACGTACACACTCGTAAGTGGTAGGAATTTTTACATCTTCTTTTTTTTCATCAATTTCTTTTGCTTTACGCACCATACTATTCAAATATGGAAGCGCTACTACAAATCCAACGACTAATAAGATACATACTACAAAAACAATTGTATCTGATTTACTATTTGATTCTTGCTTCATACTATCACCTACTATTCATTATACCCTATTTTTTTAAAAAAAGGAAGAGAAAACTTTAATGAGCTCCACTTCCTGAATATTGAATTTCCAATCCTGGTTCATAAACAGTTCCCGTAAACCATACTTCCCCAGAATTTACATCGCGTACAAAGAATAAATATGGACGGTCAAATGTTAAATCAATTTCTTTAACAGGAACTTCAAAGTCATAATTAAATCCACACCTACCATCTCCATATCCTCCCATCTGTACTGCTGCAGCTGCTTTAATTCCTTCGTTTGTGAAAGAGATATTTGTTTTATGGGAAACATTATTGATGATAGTTCCTTCTTTCGTACTTAATTTAGAAAGATTTGCTTTTGATGCATCAAATACATCTGTAATACCCATTTTGATTAAATCATTTTTTAAATCTAAATCATATTCCATTTCAAATAATGGAATAAATCCAGTTATCTTAGTAATGACACCTTCTTCAAAATTATTAAATTCAATCGTTTTTAAATTCTGAATAATCGTATTGATTTTTTCTTGATCTGTATTTTGAATATAGTCTTCTAATTCTCCAGTTTTTGGCATAATTCCTATATATTGTAAAGTTACCCCATCATAAGTTTTTAGGTTTTTCGCAAAAGCTTTTACATTTTCATCATCCAAGAAACTAAAATCAGTTGAACTATCTACTTTTCCATAATTGGAATTAATTTCCTCTATATATTGATCTAAATAAGTATCAACATTTAATTCTTCATTACCACAAGTTTGTCCTTTGTTTAGGTATTCTTGATAAGCAGCTCCAACTTCTTCTCTAATCTTATCTTCTCCTAAATCATTTACAATGTCATATCGGTTGATAGAAGCTCCGATTTCTGCTGCAGTAACCTTCTTATCAAGATTTTCAAATGCAATCTCTTTAAATCCAAATCCAACTAAACATGGTACATAAGAGCCATAGTCTTCATGGATATATTTCACATTATATGCATTTTCCAAATCTTTTGCCTGGATTAATTTATTCCATTCCATATCGATTGCAAGTGCATTTACAAGAGCATAATCCTCTGTACTTAAATCATCCACCAAATGATTGATTAATCGTAACGTTTTTTCACTTACCCAATCATTTAAAGGTGTCGCAGTTTCAAAAGAATCATAAACTACTTCTGCGTTATATTTATTTTGTAATAAATCAACATAAGTAGGTTGAATAGAATCTTTATAAGTATCTCTTACAAATAAAGCATTCGCAAAAGACATATTAGAACTATTGGTATATTTTTTGGCTACATATTCTCCAATTACAGCATCTAATTGTGCTTTCGTTTCTCCATCTGCACCTTCTGCCAACATTTCAAGTGCATATTTAATTGCAAGTGGACTATATACTTTATTTTTCTTTCCTGATTCTAATTTTAGAAATTCCAAATCAAATTTTTGAAGTGAATTATCTGTCATATGATAAGGGGATTCTAATACAGGATTTACTATTTCCTTTTGTTCCTCTTTTTCTTCTTTCTTCTCTGGATTTAATGGATGAAATACCGTAAAATAAACAAAGATTCCTATTATGATTGCCATTAAAACAAAGAATACAATCATTCCCACATTCTTTTTCTTTTTTG
>CAMNAC010000005.1 GCA_946530475.1 uncultured Mycoplasmatota bacterium | reverse complement strand
CATATTTTAATGAATGCATTACTTGTTCATTTGCAGTCTTATATAGTCTATGTTTACTTCCAAAATATCCTTTGGCTTGTTTTAAAACCTTTTTTCTTCTTGCATGATGGATTGTTCCACCTTTTACTCTTGCCATTTTGTTTCCTCCTTCATTACATTATGTTTTTTAATCTTTTGATATCTGCACTACTCATTGTAGATGCTTTTCTTCCTGCTCTATTTGAAGCAGCATTTTTCTTTCCTGTATTGTGTCTTGTACCAGGATGTCCAATTTTAACAGTTCCTCCTGGACGAACTTTGGCTACTTTTTTAGTACCTTTGTGTGTTTTTAATTTTGGCATAATTTCCTCCTATTTTTCTTTTTTCGGTGCGAGCAACATATTCATAAAACGACTCTCGCCTTCCATCGCTGGAGCTTGTTCAATCATAGAAACATCACTTAATGCTTCCGCAAATCGAACGAGTACGTCTTTTCCAAGTTCTGTATGAGCCATTTCTCTTCCTTTGAACTTTACAGAAGCTTTGATTTTATGACCTTTTTCCAAGTATTTTTTCGCATTACGAACTCTTGTATCAAAGTCATGAACATCGATTGTTACAGAAAAACGATATTCTTTTACATCTAAGTTGTTTTCTCTTTGGCGTTTCATATTTTCTTTCTGTTTCTTCTTGTTTTCATACTTGAACTTATTATAGTCCATAATTTTACATACTTGTGGAGTAGCATTTGGACTAATTAATACAAGATCAAACCCTGCATAACTAGCTAATGTTAAAGCATCTTTTAACGGTTTAATTCCAAGTTGCTCCCCATTTGGTCCAATAACCATTACTTCTTTAGCACGTATTTGTTCATTGATAAACAAATCTCTCTCTTTACTTGCGATATGTGACACCTCCAATAAAAAAGTGAATACACTCGTATCCACAATTATCCCATATTCAATCAATAATGGCATATACCCATGACTATGGTCATCAGGTGAGTGTGGATACACTGCTTTCCTTTTCAATTACACAATGATTATACCATTTATTTTATGTTTGTCAACTTTTTTTTAGAACTTTTTCATAAAAAAAGGAAGTTTCCCTTCCTATAATGTTTTTACATTATCATTTTGAATAGAACGACCGATTGTTTCCATCGCAGCATTCACTTCAGGCGACATAGTAACCCCAGACTCTAATCCAAAGCATGACACATAAGAAGTGATGCTTTCTTTTTGATTGGAAGTTAATTCAGCACTTCCTAAAGCAGAACATATTCCTAATTGCATTTGTTCAATAGCCCCTTTCACTCTAGGATCATTTGTTGGCATTGTACAATATGCATTCATTTCTTTGTTTAATTCACTAAAAGACTTCCCCATATTATAGATTTACCCCCGCTTCCTCTAGAGATTTGATAATAGATGTCGGCTTATTATAGAAATATGCTTCTTGCATTTTCTCTGTTCCAACAATCGTTCCTATAATGTTCGCATATAAGAATTCGTTGGCATAATAGAGATGCTCACTGCTATTTCCTACTAAATGATTTGCAAGAAGTTCTGTATATCCATTGTTTAATGCTTCAAATTGATGATCTACATCAAAACCTGTGTTAACGCCATTTGCGGTAATCATTTGAAGAAGAGCAAACATCATTAAATGTTTTCCATCATGGTCTTTCATAAGTTCCACCGTATTGATGCTTAACACATTTTGTTGTGGTAAATATTTTAAAACAGTTGGTTGTACAAATCGATTTGCTTTTTCAATTCTTAATGTTTTTAATCTTTCATTTAAATTTTTAAGGCGAATATCTGGAAATTGTTTTTGGAATACCAAAATCAATTCAAATAGATCTCCTTTTAAATCATCGGTTAAATTTTCGTTATTTTGTAGACTAACTTCAATCTGTTCGATCATAATTATGTTACCTTCTAAGTAAACTTAGACCCTTTCTATTATAAACTGAATAATAAAAATGTATCTTGGATTATGACTAGTGGTGATGATTTTCACATCTTATTTCCTATTATAGCACATATTTTGATTTTTGAACCAAAAAAAGTAAGAAATTTGTAAGATTTCTTACTCATATTTACGTACTTATGAGGAAACTTCTGTTTGAATAGAAGATATCAAAACATGTTTTTGATTTTTTAATATTGCTTCTATTACAACATTTTCATAATACTCTTTTATCAGTTTGTCTAGTTTTCTTGCCCCAAAGACTTCATATTCAGAAAAGGAAATTAATTCCGATATTGCATTCTTAGATATTCTTATTTGAATTCCTTTCTTTTCATATTGCTTTTTAAAATCATTTATCTTTAATTCTAATATTTTTCTAATCTCTTTTTCCGTTAATTTCTGAAAATAGAAAATAGAATCCAATCTATTTAGAAAAGGAATACTAAAATAATCTTTTAAGCTATGTTCGATTTGTTTTTCCTGTTTCTTTTGATATCCCATATGGTTTTCAAAATATCCTATATTTGATGTCATAAGAATAATAGAATGTTCAAATGATATTTTTCTTCCGCTAGAATCTTTCATAAAACCAGTTTCTAACACTTGTAAAAAAAGGTTTAATACATCTTTATGTGCTTTTTCGATTTCATCTAATATAATAACAGAATACGGTTTATTTCTGACTTCTTCAAGGACATGATGATGATCACTGTATCCTACATAACCAGGAGGTGCTCCCACTATTTTAGAAATGGTATGAGGTTCTCTATATTCACTCATATCTAACCGAATTACATTTTCTTTTCCTACTAATTGTTCTCCAAATAAAATTGCAAGTTCTGTTTTTCCCACCCCAGAAGGTCCACAAAACAAATAGGAAAAGCATCTTTTTTCAGATAATCCTAGTTTTATTTTTTGAGCTGTCTTAATAAGAGAGGAAATAACCTTTTCCTGACCGATGATGTTCTCTTTTAAAAACTCTTTCATAGAATGAATCATTTCTTGGTTTTCTCCCAATATTTCATATACAGGAATTCCTGTTTTAAAATGTATTAAATGTGCCAAATCTTCTTTCGTAACTTTCTTTTTCTCTTTTTTATAAAAACTTAATTCTAATTCATTCATATGATTTAAAATTTCGTTTTCTTTTTCCTTTTCTTTTTTTGCTTGTTCAAAATCTTGATTTATTAAAGCTTTGTTTTTTTCTTTCATTTTTTCTTTTAGTAATCGATTTAATTTACGGTACTCTTTTAATTCTTTTGTTTCTTCTAAACTTACACTTGCACATACTTCGTCTAATAAATCAATTGAGCGATCTGGTTCATTTCTATCATAAATATATTTACTAGACAATTCCATAATCAAATCAATTAATTCTTCTGGTAATTCGACCCCATGGTATTTTTCATAAATACTTTTTAATTTCATTAAGATTTTTTTTAAAACTTGCTTAGTAGGAGGTTCGATTACCACTTTTTGAAATCGACGTTCTAACGCACGATCTGATTCAATAAATTTTTTATACTCTTCCGTAGTAGTCGCCCCTATCAATCTTAATTTTCCACGAGAAAGAGCTGGTTTAAAAATATTTGATGCATCAATTGCTCCTTCTGCTCCTCCAGCTCCTACTAAAGTATGAATTTCATCAATAAATAAGATAATATCCTCGTTTTCTTCTATTTCTTTTAATATTTTCTGCATTCTTTCTTCAAATTCGCCTCTATATTTTGTTCCCGCAACAGTAGTTGCCATATCAAGAGAAATAATTCTTTTATTCCTTAAAGGCATCGGAACTTCCCCATTTGATATCATACGTGCCAGTTCTTCTACGATTGCAGTTTTTCCAACGCCTGCTTCTCCAATTAAAATTGGATTATTCTTTGTTCTTCTACTTAAAATTTCTAATACCCGTTTTACTTCTTCTTCCCTTCCAATAACAGGATCCAACTCTCCATTCATGGCTTTTTTTGTAAGATCAATTCCTAATTCATCAATGAGAAGTTTTCGCTTGTTTCTGTATCGATTACTATCTATTAAATGATAAGAAAATTCTCCGTACAACTCATCTACATCAATATTCATACTGAGTAATATCCTTATCGCGACACCTTCTCCTTCTTCTAATAAGGCAGAAAATAAATGTTCAACTGTCACTTCTCCTTTATTATTTTCTTTACTATCTAAAATGGCATTTTCAATGACTCTTTTTAATAAAGGCGTAAATAAAAACCAAGCGCTTTCTTCTTTCCCTATTCCCACTATTTCAATAAGTTCTTCTCTAAAGCTATCATAAGTTAGTCCGTATTCTTTTAACTTTTCACTTATTGGATTTTCTTCTTTTAGAATGGAAAGTAATAGATGCTCACTTCCGACATAGGGATGCCTCAATGCCTTCATTTCCTGTTTTGCTTGATTTAATATTTTTTGGGTTTCTTCTGTAAAATTGCTAAACATAGAAATCATCCTTTCATAATCATTCTATGCCTATTATGTTAAATATTTTGTCACTTTAATCAAAAAAGAAAAAGATTGATCAAAAATCAATCTTATAATCCATTTAATAACTCTTCGAATTCTTCATCGGATCCTATAGAATCAGTCTCTTTTTTGTTAGAAGAAGCTTCGCTTTCTTCTTGTTCAATAATTGTATCTTCTCTTTTAGGGTTTTCTTTTGGCTGATATTTTTTGGATAATGTTTCTCCATCACAGGTTTCTTTTCCAAGTTTTGTAACAATCGGTGTATCATCTGTCACTTCTTTTCTTGCACAGAATGTACCATCTGTCATTTCAAGTGCGGTTTTACCTTCCCCTAAAGAAATAACGTGACCTTTAATAGTATTTGGAAAGACAAGGCCTAATGAATCTTTTGATAAATCGACATCTTCATAATAATCTGGATTCAAAACAATTTTAGACACAACACGATATTCCATCGCTTGTACAACATTGATTGCCTGATCTTGAAATGCGCTTTTCTTCGATCTTTCTGTAATTAAATTTACTACAAATGGAGTTCCAAAGAATACCACTAGAAAAAGAATTACTAAGATAACAATAAGTTTTATAAAAAATACTGGTTTTTTCTTTTTGATTACGATTTCTTCTGGTTCTTCTTCTATTGCTTCTCCAATGGGCTCAAAATACTTTTCCATAACTTCTTTCTTTAATTTGATTGCAGAAAGAGATTGTACTCTAATTTTTTTCCCTTCTAAGGTAAATAATCTTGTTTCATATCTTGCATCATTTGCTATATTCAAATGAACCATCGCTTGAAGTAATTTTTGAAATTCTTCAAAATCTTCTTTTAATATTGGTCCAATAAATAATTCATTCTTAATTTTTAATTGTTCCCCAACATAAACTTTTTCAAGGTCCCCTTCTTTTTCCCCTAAACTATAGAATGTATATCGTTTGTCATTTGTATTAATCTTAAAACAACAAATAACAGTTGCGGGAATAAAAGTTCCATTTTCATATTCCAATATAACATCCTTCATATAAACCCTACCTTCTAATTTTCATTATAACAATTTTAAAAAAAAAAGAAAAGATTTATTCTATTTTTTCTTTTACAAGTTCTAAATAAGTTGAAAAAGCAGATGGTATTGCATATTCATTATTCAAATCCTTAAGATCTGCCCACAAATATTCTCCTAAAACAGAAAAATCATCTAATTGTATCTGGTAAGCTTTCATATGCCACTCTATATGTGAAAATATATGTTTTGCTTCTTCTAATTCCTTTATTTTAATTGCTTCTATTCTTTTCTCTTTTAAATATTGTAATAACTCCTTTTTGGTAAAATATCGATCTTCATTAGGAAACTCATACAACCCAGCAAGAAGCCCTTTTTCTTTTCTTTTTTGAATTGCTACCTTTCCTTTTGAATAAAAAATTAAAATTGTTTTCTTTTCTATTTTTCTTTTTTTCTTTTCTTTTCGAACAGGAATTTCTGAAATCAACTCTTTTTGATAAGCCTCACATTGTTTTTTTAATGGACAATAATCACAATGTGGTTCTCCATTAGGTACACATACCAATGCCCCTATTTCCATAAGTGCTTGATTAAAGGAAGAGGCATCCTTTGGCATAATATTCCTTAATTCCTCTTCTAACCATTTTTTTGTCTTTGGTTCATCAATATTCTTTTTACAACCAAGGATTCTCATCAAAACCCTTAATACATTTCCATCTACTGCTGGAACTTTTTCCTTGTATGCAATAGAAGAAATCGCGCCGGCCGTATAACTTCCAATTCCAGGAAGTGTCATTAATTCTTCATAAGAATTTGGAATGATTCCTTGATACTTTTCTTCTATCATAATTGCAGCTTTTTTTAAATTTCTAGCTCGATTATAATATCCTAATCCTTCCCATAATTTTAACAATTCCTTTTCTTCTACTTGTGCAAGAGAAGGAATATCAGGTAAACGATTTAAAAAACGTTTGTAATATTCTTTCACTGCTTCTACTCTAGTTTGTTGAAGCATAATCTCACTAATCCATACATGATAAGGAGTTGGATCACTTCTCCAAGGAAGACTACGTTTATTCTTTTGAAACCATTCTAATAATGGTTCTATTATTTGTTCTAATTCTTTCATAAAAACACCAATCCCATTATAACAAACTGAATAAGAATGAGTAAAGGAATCCCATAACGAAATGGATTCTTTTTTGTTTTATGATGAAATAAATACATTCCGATCAGTAACCCTATACTTCCTCCTAAAATAGAGAGAAGAAAAAATGTTTTTTCTTGAATTCTCCTTTTTTTATGAATACTACACCACTTATCATAAAAGCAAAGAAAACATGTAAAACTATTAAAAAGAAAAAGAAAAATTATAAAATCTGATTTCATTTTTTCGCCTTTCTATTTTATGCTTTATTGATTACTTTTTTAAACTTTTCAAGTATACTTTTTGCTCTTCGGTAATCCTATAACTTTCTACTGCTTTTTGAATGGTTTTATTATGAACCCAACTATCAAGTTTTTGTTCTTTCAAATAAGAAATAGTAGAAGCATATTGTTTCGATAAAGACGTTGCGAAAAACCAAGCTATCATCATATTTACATAGTATTCTTCCGAATGAATGTTAGCTACCCATCTTAAATAATCTTCTTTGAAATCTTCATCTAAAAAATGTTGCATTAGCATCTTGATTCCAAAACGAATGGTATAAGTTTCTTTTGATTTCAACCACTTTTTTATATGTTCTAATAATTCACTATGATGTTTTATAAATATTCTAGGAGACATTTGGTCACAAGTTGCCCAATTATCTACGTAAGGTAAAAAATCATCGAGATAAGATATACAGGTATCATAATCTTTCATTTCTGAAATGATAAAAGCATGAAGCTGATTTTCATCAAAGTACATATGAGGTAGTTCTTTTAGAAATGGTTCATAGCTTTTTTCTTTTACCATTCTTTTTGCAAGTTTTTTAAGATTTGGAGTGCGAACTCCTATTACATGATTGAAATCAATTGTTGGGATTAATTTTGCTTGAAAATCCCGATATTTTAAATCTTGTAATTTTAATAGTTCTTCTTTTATAAAACCCATAGTAATTTCCTTTCAAGTAAACAAACATTTTCCACATGATAGGTGTGAGTAAAAAGATCGAATGGAGTTACTTCTTTTATTTCATAGTTTTCTTGCAAAAGTTTTAAGTCTCTTGCCAAAGTCATAGGATCACAAGAAACATAAATTATTCGCTTAGAATTTAATTTCTTTAGCATTTGAATGGTATGAATATCTAATCCTGCTCTTGGAGGATCTACAACAATTACATCAGGTTTTTGATTTAATTCATCTATTTTTTTAGATACATCTCCACCATAGAAGGTTACATTACTTGCTTGATTGATTTCTTTATTGTGGTTTGCATTTAAAATAGCATCTTCATTTACTTCAATTCCAATTACCTCTTTTGCTTTATCACTCAAAAATATTCCGATTGTACCAGTTCCACAATAAAGGTCATATACTATTTCTTTTCCAGTTAAAGAGGCATATTCTAATACTTTCTCATACAGTTTTACTGCCATTTTAGTGTTCACCTGGAAAAAACTCTTTGGAGAGATTTGAAAAACTTTATCTTTCATTTTTTCATAAATTACTCCATCTCCAAAAACAACTTCCTGATTAATGATTAAAGTTGTAACATGGCCCTCTAATACTTGTTGAATACTCTTTTTTGAAACATTTCCGTTCGTTTCCATTACAACCATCGAATATTCACCATTATCACTTGATTTTACTATAATTTGTGTAATATTTTTGAGGGATAATTTTTTTAAATAAGCAAGAATTTCATTAATTTTAGGGTGCACAATCAAACAGGAATCAATTGATACAATATCGTAACTTTTCTTTTGATAAAATCCCAACTGTTCTTTCACTTGAAAGGTGGCTTTATTTCTGTAATAATATGGAGTTTCATTCTTTATTAAAGTTTTAATTCTTTCTTCTTGTACTTCTCCATATCGTGTTAAAATTTCTTTTATTTTTTGTTCCTTATAAAAATTTTGCTCTTCTATATTTAGATGCATCAAATGACATCCCCCACATTTATCATAATATGGACATTTAGGAAGAACTCGATTTTTACTTTTTTGAATCCATTTGATTACACGTGCTTCTGCTATTTTCTTTTTTGTTTTTGTAAGTTCTATTTCTACCACTTCTTCTGGAAGAGCATTTTCTACAAAAATAGTAAGTCCCTCACTTCTTGCAATTCCTCTTCCTTGATGATCTAATTTTTCTATTTTTACTTTCATATAAACCTTCTCATTTCTAATACTAGTATATCAAAAAAAGAAAATAGATGCTCATATTTTTATAAAGAAAAACCATATTACTACTAGGGTGATACTATGATTTCTAAAAATTTAGAAGAAAACATTCAAACTTTAAAAAAAGTGTTTCAATGTTCTAGTGATTTTTATGTTCGAACCATTCAAAAGAAAATATCCTATGTATTATTAGAAAGTCTATGTAGTGATGATAAAATAAGTGATTTTTTTATGAAAGAAATCACAAAATTTGATTATTCAAATCTCTTCTCTTCTTTAAAAAATACCATTCCAAACAACAAATTAAAAACAATTTCTGACATGAAAGAAATCATTTTTTATCTACAAAATGGATTCACGATTATTTTTATAGAAGGAGAACAAAATGCGATTGGAATTGAAACAAAAAACTCTTTAAATAGAGGAATTGAAAGTTCCAACAATGAAGTAGTATTACGTGGTCCAAAAGATAGTTTTACTGAAAATATTCTGCTGAATATGGGACTCATTCGAAAAAGAATTAAAGATACCAATCTTAGTTTTCAAGAATTTGTGATTGGAAGAAGAACCAAGACAAAAGTAATACTTTCTTATTTAAAAGACTTAATTGATGAAAAAAAAAGAAAGCAAATTGAAAAAAAACTGAATAATATTGATATTGATTCGATATTAGATAGTAGTACTATAAAAGAATTCTTAAGTACTTGGAAAACAGCTTTCCCCACTATCTTAAGTACAGAAAGGCCTGATTTAGTATCAATGGCTTTGTTAGAAGGTAAGTTTATAATTTTAGTTGACAATTCTCCAATTGCACTTATTATTCCAGGGCTTTTTATTGACTATCTTCATAATACAGAAGATGAATACTTGAGCCCTATTAATAGTTCTTTTACAAGAGTTCTTAGAATTCTTTGTTTTTTCATCACACTTTTAACTCCTGCAATTTATGTATCGATTATTACCTTTAATAAAAATCTCATATCAAAAAGCATCTATGAAACACTCACTGTTCAAAGAGAAGGACTCTTTGTTTCAGCATTTTTAGAAATCTTTTTGCTAGTAACCGTTTTTGAAATTTTAAGAGAAAGCGATATTCGAATTCCAAATAAAATGGGGACATCTATTGGAGTGGTAGGAGCGCTTGTATTAGGGGATGCCGCAGTATCCGCAGGGCTTGTTTCCAGTATTGCAGTCATTATAACTGCCATCACCGCTATCAGTGGCTTGTTATTCTCTGATATCGATTTTGTATATGCGCTTCGTATTTGGAGATATCTTTTTTTAGTAGGAGCAGCTTGTCAAGGTTTAATAGGTGTCTTTGTAATATTTATTGTTTTATTATTTCACTTAATGCATTTGAAATCTTTAGATATTCCATACTTGAGTCCAATATATCCTTTTCAAAAAGAAGAAGTAAAGAAATTATGGATAAGAGTTTCAAAAAAAAATGATACAAATAGGCCTGGTTACCTAAAGCCAAAAGATAAAATCAAAAAAAAATAAAGATAATATTATCTTTATTTTCTTATGAAAAAATAATAAACTCCAAATGCAATCACTGCTAATAAAATTATGATAAATAGAATGAAAAATATTTTTTTTGTTTTTTCTTTTCTTGCATTCTTTTTTTCTTCATAATCTTGAAAATCTGTTTCATTAATTCCAAGGCTTGAAGTGAAGAAAGATTGATCCATTAATTCTTTTGTATCTTCTTTTTCTTGCTTTACGTACTCTTCAATTTCTGGATTTCCTACCATTGTTCCATCTTCTGATTTCAAATCTTCAAATAAATCTAAGTCGGCATCAGTTACCTTTTTTACCATACTAGTACTCGTAATGGTATGAATCAATTCTTTTAATTCTTTGTTTTCTTTTTCTAGTTCTTCATAATTTGAATCTATATGAATATTTTTTAAAATATCATATTGCGTATTTTTTAAACTTCGACTCTTATGGTCATCCGTTCTTTCTGTCTTTGCTTTTGTTAAAACATCCCTTATATCATAAGTACGATCTTTTTCTTCTTCAAGGACAGGTATCTCCACTTTTTTCTCTCTTTTTACAATGTTTCGAATATCTTTCTCCTTTTGATATTCTTCTCTACTTTTTAACATTTCTTTTAATTTGGAAATATTAATTTCATTTGCTTCTCCCAATGAAGTGACAGCTTCAATATTAGAATAATCCGTTTCATCATAAATTGACTTATATAAGTCTTCATTTCTAGAAGTTCTTCTACCTTCTGTTTCAGAATTATAATATCGTTCCATTCTAGTCGGCATACCATCACCCCGCTATCATAATAATATCACAATTTTACACTTTTGAAAACTCTTTGTATTGCTTTTTAAAATGATTTTTTTTATAATAAATTTAGGAGGTAAGTTATGGAAAAATTTGAAGTAAACAAAAATGTTTGTATCGGTTGTGGTGCTTGCACAGCAGTTGCACCTTCTACTTTTCAATTTGGAGAAGATGGATTAGCAGAAACAATCGAAGGAAAAAAAGAAAAAGATAATTTAAATGAAGAAGAATTAAATGAAGCAATGGATGCACTAGAGGGATGTCCTGTAAGTGCGATTACATTAGAAAATGAAAATAGTAATTAAATTCGCACAGGAATATGCTGCTTTTTTCATCATTTTTGACATGATTTCTCTTGCTTTGATATTGTTTCTTCGTCAAAAACAAATTCAAAAATATGGTGTCAGTACTTTTCGATTGAGAGACATTATTCTTACGCTTTTGGGAATCATTTTTTTGCCAGGGATTTATCCAATTCTTGTACTTTATTCTTTTTTCTTAGAGCAAAAAGAAAGAGAACATGATTTATTCAAACCAACGGAACAAAAAGAACGAAACGAGTTTGATCGTTTCGAATCAGTGAATTACTTTTTTAAAGAGTTTTCTAATTTTTTAGATGCCGTTTCGAAAAAAGATTTGGATTATCTAAAGCAAAAAACAAGTCCAAAAGTATATCAAATGTATTTCGATAAAATAAACACATTAAACATGCAAAAAAGAACATTAGTAATTGAAAATGTAAAATTAAGAGAAGGACATGTACTAAATTTAAAGCAGACTGATCATGCCCCTCAAATGATAGAACTAAAATTTCAAATGATATGTAAAAAATATCAGGTCAATATGGAGACTCAAAAAGCATTAAATTTATCGGAAAAGCAATCTTTTTTAGAATGCCTATATCATGTGACTTTTGAACAAGTGGACACAGAAAATTGGGTTTTATGTTCCGTTGAAAAAAAATCAGAATTAAAATACTAAAAAGAAGAGTCTTTACTCTTCTTTTTAATTTGTAATATCAATAATCCCATATTCCGAAAAAGTACCTGTTTTAAATTGGAATCCCCAATCGCTTAAACCTGTATTTACAATGAAAGTGGTATTTTGAATAGTTTTTATTCCTTTGTAACTATCATTGATTCCTAGTAATACACTCATTTGTCCTATTGGAAAAAACTGTCCACCATGTGTATGCCCTGATAGGACCAAATCTACATTTGACTTACTTTCGTTTTCATAATCGGTAGGTTGATGATTTAAAACAATTTGAAAAGAATCTGGATCAACTTCTTTAACAAGTTCTTCTATTTCTTTTCTAGGATATCTTTGATCTTCCCTTCCAATCAATGTAATATAATCTGTCAATTGGATAACCTCATCTTGTAAAACTATTACTCCATTTTTTCCCAGTTCTTTTCTTAACTCCTCTTCATTAAAATCTCGATACTGATGATACCCTCTATCATGATTTCCATAAACATAATAAACTCCATACTTTGTTTTAAGTTTACTTAAGGCATAAGATGCTTTTTCCATTTCTTTTTTGGAAGTATCATCATCTACAAAATCCCCTGTAATAACGACTACATCTGGATGTGCTTGATTAATCTTATTTATATATTTTAAAAAACGAGTACTAGACATAGAAAATCCTATATGACTATCGGAGATTTGTGCAATACGAAAAGAGGATTCTCCAATTTCTTTATCTGTTTTTATTCTATAATGTGTCTCTATAACATGATTTTTACAATAATAGGCATATCCTAAAAATGTAAAACAAATGATAGAACTGATTCCTAATATCAATCTGGAATCTATTTTTTTCTTTAATAACAAATCAAAGAAAATCCAAAGAATAAGAAAAACACCTAAAGAAATGGATGCGTTAAAAAAATCCAGTGGAAAAAGAAGCATCAAAAAGAATGAAAAAAGGATTGACACAACAATCGACATTTTTTTGTCACTAAAAAATGATTTTTTCATTACTTGATATGTCAAGCAAAGTGTTAATAATACATAAATTATAAATTCCAATAAATAATAATAGTTCATAGAATCACCTAATGATATTGTAACACGAGTTTTTATTCTTATACAAAATAAAAGAACTTAATCGTTCTTTTGTAATTCAAAGTATAATTTTTTTACTTCTTTGGGATTTAAGTAACGGTATTCACCTGAATTTAATCCTTTTAAATCAAGAAAAGAAATACGTTCTCTTTTTAGTTTTTCCACACGATATCCTACTGCTTCAAACATTCTTTTTACTTGATGATTTCTTCCTTCATGGATGGTTAGTTCTACCATACAAGTTTTCTTTTTCAAATCTTTCTTTCGAATTTTGACTTTTGCAGGTGCGGTTTTCTTTCCATCTAAAACGATACCTTTTTTTAAAGAATTGATTGCTTCCCCTGTAAGAATTCCATCTACTTTAGCGATATATACTTTGTCAATTTGATTTTTCGGATGCATCATCAAATTCGATAATTCTCCATCATTTGTAAGAAGTAAGATTCCTGTCGTATCATAGTCTAATCTACCTACTGGATATAATCTTTTATTGGTATCAATCAAATCCAATACTGTTTTTCTATGCTTGTCATCACTTGTTGTAGTAACGACTCCTCTTGGTTTATTTAATAAAATATATTCTTTTTCCTCTTTTTTTAATAGAATTCCGTTAATCATAACTTGATCACTTGAAGATACTTGAACTCCCATTTCTCTTACAATTTCTCCATTTACAGTAACATGTCCTTTTTGAATTTCTTCTTCCGCTTTTCTTCTTGAGCAATAACCAGACTGTGCGATTAATTTTTGTAAACGTTCCATAAAAATCACCTGGATTTATTATACAAAATTACTTTTAAAAAAACAACTCTACTGCAATAACACTTGCGATGATTCCAATCAAATCTGCAAAAAGTCCTACTTTAAGTGCATACTTTGTTTTCTTTATTCCAATACTTCCAAAATACAAAGTTAAAATATAAATAGTAGTATCTGTCGATCCTTGAATTACAGATGCAAGTCTTCCAATTAAACTATCTGGTCCATATAATTCAAAAAGGTGATTCATAAATGCAAGTGTTGTACTTCCTGAAATAGAACGTAGTAATGTCATTGGAATGACTTCTTTTGGAATCGGAAGAAAAGAAAGATAAGATAACAAAAAAGAAATCAAATTTCCTTTTAGCAATAAATTTACTCCTAAAGTCATTCCTAGCATACAAGGAAATAAACTTAGAATCATTTCATAGGATTCTTTTGCTCCTTCTATAAAAACATCATAAATCGGAACTTTTTTTATAATTCCATAAAAAATAACGACTAAAATCAAAAAAGGAAGTAGAAAACTGGATATTATCTGCACTTTTTTTCCTCCTTTTTTGCATAATATCGATCTAATAATAGAGCAGCTATAGTAGAGCAAGCTGTCGCGAAAATACAAGCAAATACAATCTCAGTAGGATGTTTGCTCCCATACATAAGACGCATGGAAATGATTGTAGTGGGTATCATCGTTAAACCACTTGTATTAATCGCTAAAAAAGTAATCATGCTTCTAGAAGCGGTATCTTTCTTTTTATTGATCGTTTGCAAAGACTTCATTGCTTTAAGCCCAAATGGTGTTGCTGCATTCCCTAATCCAAATAAATTTGCAATGATATTAGAAGCAATAAAGGAAAAAGATTCATCATTTTTAGGGATTTCTGGAAATAGTTTCGATAATAATGGATACAATAAATGACTTAATTTTTGAAGCAATCCAGAGGAAGATGCAATTTTCATGATACCCAACCATAATGCCATCATTGGAAATAATTGAATGGTCAAATCAAATGCATTTTTGGTACTTTTTAATATTGTTTCATTTAATAAAGAAAAATCACCTTGTATAAAAAAGGAAAGAATTCCAATTATAATAAAACATCCCCATATCATATTTACCATAAGGAATCAAACCATTTCTTTAACTTTTTTAGAAAAGGTTCCTTCTTTTCTTTCGCTTTTTGAATATAAACTGGCTCTTCTTTTATCAGTTCATCGCCGAAATAAATCATTACTTTCCCAATAGAATCATGGTTATTATAGTCTTTTTTCTTTTCTAATTCATATTTGATAGAAATCATATTTTTTTCCGTTTCTTTGATTGGATAAGTAACATCATTCTTAATATATAGTGTTTCATTTAGATAATGAGTTTCTTCATCAATTATAATTTCTCCCTTTTTTAAAATCGGATAATTAGTATAAGTTTCATAAGCTTCTTCCATAAGGTTTTTATGATCATTCCAATCATTTCCATCATTTAATGTCACAGCAACTAGATTTAAACCGTTTTTAGAGGCTGTACTGACAAGAGTTCTTTTGGCGATTTCTGTATATCCTGTTTTACCACCAGTAGAATATGGATATATCGATAACATTTTATTTTTATTGTGCCAAATATAATAGTTACAATCTGTTTTTACACTATGTTTTTTTGTTTTTACAATTTCTTTATATTCCGCATTTTTCATTGCATAAGAAGTTAAAAGAGCCATGTCATAAGCTGTAGACAGATTTCCCTTGTCTGTTTCATCCAATCCACTTGGATTATGGAAAGTTGTATTGGACATTCCTATCTCTTTTGCTTTTTCATTCATCATGAGAACAAATCTTTCTACGCTTCCTCCAACATAATTCGCAATTGCAAGAGCCGCATCATTTCCACTTCTAAGCATAAGCCCATACACAAGATCTTTTAATTTCATATGTTCTCCTACTTTGATATAAATAGCAGACCCATACGCTTTTAGAATTTCCTCCCCTATTTCAACTTCCTCTTCTAGTTTCCCACTTTCTACTGCAAGAATTGCGGTCATTATTTTAGAAATGGAAGCGACACTTCTTACTTGATTTCGATTATTTGAATAGAGTACTCGATGACTATCCATGTCCATTAAAACAGTGGAAGTTGCAGAAGAAGAGAATGCTTTTACAGGAAATGGTAACAATAGTATAACCATTATAATTATCCATATTCTTTTCATAAATTCACCTATATCAATATATGAATTAGAAATTATGATAATATCAATTTTTTCAATTCTTCGATTTTGTGCAAATAAAAAAGTAGACTTTGTCTACTTTTTAAGCATTATTATTCTCCTAATTTTGCTCCACAGTTTCCGCAGAAATTAGTTGCTCCAACAGGTTTTCCACATTGTGGGCAGAAAGCGGTTGCTTCTCCTGCAGGTGCTTGCGCTACTGCTACTTGTTGTGGTTGTACATTTTGTGCATATGGATCTAATGTTGTAGTTGCTCCTTCTAGATTTTGAGGTCCAGTAACAGCACCTCCAACCATTCCTCCAGATGCCATGTTCATCATACCAATACCCATGAATCCATTTGCAGCTCCATTTGCATTTTTGGCAGCATCTTGAACAGCATTTGCATAAGCTCCTGTAAGAGTACCTTTTTGCATAAAGCTGTTTGAAGAAAGTTCATAGTTATCAATTTTAGATTGTGATTCATCATCAAGAGTAACAGATTCTACAACGAATCCTACAATGTTTAATCCCCTATTACGAATAGGTTGATCAAATACTTGTTCATCCATAAGTTGTTTGATTTTTCCTGTATTACTTGGAAGTTCTAATACTGGAACTTTGTTTTGGGAATTTCCTAATGCATTACATACATTTTGGAATGCTCCAATAACTTCACTTCTCATTTGTTCTACTAAACTATCTTTACGGAATTCATCAGCAGTTCCTGCTACTTGGCTCATGAATAATGATGGATCTGCAATTTTAAATGTATACTTTCCAAAACATTTAACATTTACACTAAGTGGTGTAATAGAATTTGTCATTTGATTTGGAATTGGATGTGACCAATCTTGAAAAGGAATTGGTGCAGGTGTTCCAAATTTGTTATCCATGATTTCTTTTGCATTCAAATAGAATACTGCTTGTTCTTTTGCAGGTTTTCCATTGTATACAAAACGATTCCACATTTCTTTAAACACTGGTCCAAATTGTCCAGCAAAGAAAGTTGGAGATGAAGATGCATCAAAAGTATATGTTCCATCTTCTGCAGTTGCATCTAATATTTTTCCACTATCATAGATGACTGCAATTTGTCCAGGTGCAACAATAATTGCACTATCCTTCGAAATAATTCCATTTGATGTCGTTACTTTCTTCATTAAAATGTCTTGACCTAAATCTTCACAACGGATAAAATCTTTCCATTGATCATGTAATGTGCTTCCAACAGCACCTACTGCGGCTCTAATTAAACCCATATTTCTACCTCTTTTCTTTCTAGGGACTTAATCATCCCTTATTACGCTTTTATTATCTCACATTTTAAATTCTTTTTCAAGAATAATTAGAAATGACTTCCACCTCCACTGTGACTAAATCCACTACTACCGCTGTGGCCTCCTCCGCCACCGGAAGAAGAATCACTATGAACTCTGGTTCTGGTTACAAAAACATTTACAAATTGATCTTTTGTTTTTGTCAAATTTGTTTTCTCTTCATTCAAATAATTTCTTCCTGAAGTTGCTTTTCTAACCATTTTATTTTTAAAGTATAGAATTAGCATCACAACAGAAGTACATACAAAAGAAATAAAGGAAAGGATTAGAAAATGATAATCACGAACTAATTTTCCATTCTTATCAATTCGATATCCTCTATCACTTTTTGTACCTAAGTGATAATATTCATCTAATGTTACAATCATTTTACTAATTCCATTTTTATAAGATTTTGAACTTAGATAAGAAGAAATACTATCTGTAATATGTGGAATTTTCTCATCTGTAAAAATAAATCTTGATTCTCCACTACCAGATATATATACATATCGATTATCCATATCAATTAAAATCAGTAAACCATCTCTTGTATTTGCATATCCGAAATCATTGTAATCATAAAAATCATCTGCATAAACCATATCCGCTTGATCTTTATCATAGATTCTAAGTTCTTTATATTTAGGATTTTCATTAATGGTTACTAAGACAAGGTCTGTTTGATCCTTTGAAATAAATGATTGCATTTCTTGATATAGTGCTCTTTCTTCTTCATCAGTAAATAAATCTGCAAAATCGTAAATTTTTTCTTCAGCATTTACAGATGGAGTTGTCATAATATAAGGAATTCTTTCCTCTGTAACAATAACATCATTTGGAACTCTATAATCTTCTTCCGTTCTTTCATAGGTATTGGTAGAAGCAAATATTGGAAGTATTCCTATGAAAAATACTACGATTCCTGTAACAATCTTTTTCATTAAATCCCTCCAAAATATACTATCGCAAAACAAAGCGCAAAAAATAGAATAAATAAACCAATACTCCATAAAACTGTTTCTTTAACACCAATTGGAATATTTCCAACAATTTTTCCAGTGTCTCCATTCATCGCAAATGTATGCATTTTTCCTTTGTATGTAATATTCACCATCCACACTGGTAACATAATGCAGTAACAATTTTCATTTTTTAAACTTACTGAATTATTAGAAACAGTACTCGTTTGATGTCCGACTTTCGATTTTGCTAAATCTATGGAGCTATTCACTACTCTTTGTCTTGCTCTTTCATAACCTTTTTCTTGTTCTACATCATATTTTTCTGCAAAGAATCCAGATAAGTATGCGTGATTATAATCTACTAAATCATTAAAATCAAAAGGTTCTAAAGAATCCATTAAATCATCATCAAATCTTGAAGATGCGTCTGATAATACTTTATCAAATTCATAATGTCCTTCTACTGTCACATTATAAATTCTTGTTTCCGTATTCATATAATCTCCTGAATACCACGTTCTAATATCCTTTGCGGAAAAATCCATTTTTCCATCTCCTACAATATCATGGGCCCAAAATGGAATATAAACTCCTGTAATTTTTTCAATGTTTTCAGAACTCTTAAATGCTCTTGGAGTAAGTGGCTTCATAACGACTTTTTTGAATGCTTCTACTGCATCTTCTTTCACTTTTTTGAACGGAATAATTAATGTAGGAGAAACCCCTTCATCTATTTTTGCTTTTAAGATTGCGGTACTTCCACAATAAACACAAAATGTCGCTACTGTATTTTCATCTGCGACAATTTCTGCTCCACAGTTTTCACATCGAAAAGCATCTATTTTTTTGTTACTTTTAGGTAATGTTTTAATATTGGCTTCTTTGCTTGAAGCATTCTTCGCCTTCTGCATCTCTTCCAATGTAAATTTAGATCCACAGAATTCACAATCCCACTTTTGAAGTTTTGGATTAAATGTAATCTTTGCTCCACAAGCAGGACAAGTATTTGATAATGCAGTTGAATCCATAATCTCACATCCTTGTTCTATATTAAGGATACCAAATTTTCGAAAGAATGTCTATGAAAAAAGTCTTAAGAAAGAAGATGTTATGAAACATAAAAGAACTCCACATAACGTTGGTATCAAAAAACTAAGCATCGTCCATTTAAAACTTCCAGTCTCCTTTTTAATAGTAAGTAATGTAGTAGAACAAGGAAAATGAACCAAACAAAACAAAATCGTACAAACTGCAGTTATAGAAGTCCATCCATTCTTTATGAGAAGTTCTTTCAACATACTCAAATCAGAAAACTCTGCAATCGATCCTGTTTGCATATAAGCCATAATCATAATCGGAAAAACAATTTCATTAGCCGGGAATCCCAAAAGGAAAGATAGGAGTATAATTCCATCTAGTCCTATTAATTTCCCAAAAGGATCTATAAAATTGGAAACATGAATTAGTAGGCTATTATTACCTATTTTGAAATTAGCAAATAGCCAAATAATAAGACCCGCTGGTATCGCAACAACAACTGCTCTTCCAAGTACAAATAAAGTGCGGTCCAGAATAGAACGAATCAATACTTTTTTATATTGTGGACTTCGGTAATGAGGAAGTTCTAACGTAAAAGAAGATGGAATTCCTTTTAAAACTGTTTTTGACAAAATAAAAGATATGAAAAAAGTCAAAAAAACACCAAGTAAGATCACAATGCAAAGTAAAAATGTACTATAAATGGAAGAGAAAAAATCATTTGAAAATCCCACAAAAAACATCGTAATCAAAGCAACAATTGTTGGAAATCTTCCATTACAAGGTACAAACACATTGGTAATGATTGCCATAAGTCGTTCCCTTTTTGAATCAATTATTCTTGCTCCTGTTACCCCTACTGCATTACATCCAAATCCCATACACATAGTCAGTGCCTGTTTTCCACAAGCCTTACATTTTTGAAAATAATAATCTAAGTTAAATGCAATTCTTGGTAAATATCCAAAATCTTCTAATAATGTAAAAAGAGGGAAAAAAATAGCCATAGGTGGTAACATAACAGATACAACCCATGTTAAAGTTTTATAAATTCCTGAAAAAAGTAACTCATGAAGCCATCTTGGTAAAAAGGAAAGACTTTTTGAAAGATATTCTCCTAGTATTTGAAAAAAAGAGAATAAAAGATTAGATGGTATATTTGCGAATTCTATCGTAATCCAAAAAATTAAAATTAATAATAAAATCATGATAGGAAATCCATATTTTTTGCTTGTTAGAATTTGATCAAGCTTTTTTTCTTTTTCAAATATATTACCTTTTTTATAAGTAATTACTTCTTTTGAAATCATTTCTGAATTTTTTATGAATTGCTCTGCTATGATTTCTTTCCAATCTATTTTTTTTAAAAAAAGATATCCTTTCGCTTTTTGAACAGCTTTTTCGATATTAGGTATTGGATATTTTTCATATATAGTATGTTTTAATTCTGTATCATCTAATAATTGAAGACAAAAATAATGAGACCTTTTATATTTATCATAATATTGATTCCACTCATTTTCGATAATGGAAACTGCATATTCAATTTCTTTTCCATAGGACAATTCGAAATACTCTTCATTTGGTGTCAAACATAATGATTCAATGGTATTTAATAATTCATCAAATCCTTCTTTTTTTCTTGCAGAAATACCAACAACTGGAGTATTTAATAATTCGGACAATTTAGAAAGATTGATTTCAATTTTTTTCTTTTTTGCTTCATCTAATAAATTGACACAAACAAGAACATTGGAATGAATTTCTTTTACTTGTAATACAAAAGAAAGATTCCTTTCTAAGGAAGTTGCATCACATACGACAATTACCAATTCTGGTTTTTCAAAGCAAAGAAAATTTCTAGCAATTTCCTCTTCTTCTGAATGAGATAGTAAGGAATAGGTTCCCGGTAAATCATAAATTGTATATTCATTATCATGATAAAAAAAACTTCCCACTGCATTTTCCACTGTCTTTCCTGGCCAATTTCCTGTATGCTGATGAAGTCCTGTTAAAGCATTAAAAACAGTACTTTTTCCTACATTTGGATTTCCTGCTAATGCAATCTTGTATTTATGCATAATGATTCACTCGAATCTCTATTTTTTCAGCCTCTTCTTTCCTCAATGCAAAAACACTTCCTCTTATCAAATAAGCTTTAAGATCTTTTAATGGGCTTTTTAACACACACTCTACTTTTGTCCCTTTTATAAAACCCAAATCTAGTATTCTTCTTTTCATCATTCCTTCTAATTCTATCTTTGAAATAATTCCTTTTTCTCCAATTTCTAATTCGCTTAAATTCATAAATCCTCCTTATTTTAATCTACTATACTATATGTCTTTTTTTTAAAAAGGCAATAAAAAAAACTTTACTAAGTAAAGTTTTAATAAATACCATTTATTTTTTTCTGGTTTTCAGAAGATAAAGGATCTAATTTCCATTCTTTTCCATCTTTTGTTAACGTGAAATCAATAGTATAAGTAACTCTTTCTTTTGATTGTTTTAGTTTTTCTAATCGATAGTCTGTATATTTGGAAAGCGAAAACTCTCCATTCTCATCATAGAATTCAGATTCGTTTTTTTGAGAATACTTTTCTGCTTGTTCTAATACACTTGCATGGTTGTTTACTTTTACTTCTGCAGTTACAACTGCTTGATCTTTATCAATTCTTTCATCTTTGATTTCATAGGATAAATTTTTAAAATGGTTTTTCATAATTTCTTTATAAGCCTCTCTTTGCTTTGTATTAAATAATTCTTCTTCTGCAACAACATAATTTAAATCCTTCATGATATCTTCATCTACCATCTGATATTTCATTAAAAAAAGTTCTACCTGTTTTGTTGGAGTGTTTACCATTTCTTTTCCAAAATCACATCCTGTTAATAAAAGAAGAAAACATGAAATCCAAATTATTTTTTTCATAGTATCACCATTTATAATATGGATTGTTTCTATCAAACTATACAAAAAAAAAGGAACTAATTCCTTTTTAATAATCACAGTTCCCTGGTGTTCTTGGAAATGGAATAACATCTCTGATATTCTCAACTCCAGTCAAATAAATTAATAATCTTTCAAATCCCATACCGAAACCAGAATGATAACATCCACCATATTTTCTTAAATTACAGAACCAATCAACCGTAGATTCATCTACATTCATTTCCTTCATACGAGCAATTAATTTGTCATAGTCTTCTTCTCTTTGACTACCTCCCATTAATTCTCCTGCACCTGGTACTTCAAGATCTACTGCAGCAACTGTTTTTCCATCTTCATTTGTTTTCATATACCAAGCTTTAATATCTTTTGGCCAGTTGGTAATAAACACAGGACCATTAAAATACTCAGTAATGTATTTTTCGTGTTCTTTCGCAATATCATCTTCATAAGTTGGAGTAAATTCCCATTTGTTTCCAGATTTATTTAAGATATCTACCACGTCATGATGTGAAATTCTAGTAAACTTTGATTTTACTAATTTTGTAAGTTTTTCTTTCAATCCTTTTTCTACAAATGAATCAAAGAAATTAATTTCATTTGGACATTTTTCCAATACATAATTAACCACATATTTTAACATTTCTTCTTCAATATCCATCAAACCTTCTAAATCGCAAAAAGCGATTTCTGGTTCAATCATCCAGAATTCATTCGCATGTGTTTTTGTATTCGAGTTTTCAGTTCGGAAAGTTGGCCCAAAGGTATAAATTTTCTTATACGCTAGTGCGAAAGCTTCTCCATGTAATTGTCCAGTTCCTGTCACAAATGCTAGTTTTCCAAATAAATCTTTGCTCATGTCAACAGTTCCATCCTCACACTTTGGTAAATGATTCATATCTAAAGTGGTAATTTTAAACATCTGATCAGAGCCTTCACAATCTGCTGTTGTGATAAGTGGCGTATGTACATAGACATAATTATGTGACTGAAAATATTCATGGATTGCCATAGCGGTTACACTTCTTACACGAAATACTGCTCCAAACAAATTGGTTCTTGGTCTTAAATAAGCAAGTTCTCTTAAGAATTCTCTTGTGTGTCTTTTTGGTTGAATAGGGTAATCTTCTGGACTATCTCCTAATAATTTCAAAGACTTTAATTGAATTTCAAACGCTTGTCCTTTTGCAGGTGATTGTACTACTTTTCCTTTTACTTCAATAGAAGAACCTACTCTTATTTTTTGGATTTCATCAAAGTTTTTTACCTTATTATCATATACAATTTGAATGGTTTGAAAAGAGGTTCCATCATTAAAGTCAATAAATCCAAATTCTTTTTGTTTCCTATGATTTCTTATCCAACCTTGAACCATGACTTCCTTTTCCATTAATTCATCAATTTGTTCATAAATATCTTTCACGTCTATTACTTTCATATAATTCCTTCTTTCTAACAAAAAAAGTTATGAGACTAAGGGCGAAAATCGCGGTACCACCTTAATTTATCATAACTTTATGATCTTCATTGAATAACGGATTTTACCGGCATTATCCTACTTATTTCAGATAAGCAACTCCACAGTGTTTTTCCTATTTACTTAATGTTAGCTCACACCATACCTAACTCGCTTAAAATTAAGGAAAAATAGTACTCTCTGCTTCTTTGTTTTTCTTTAATTATCATACGCAATTTGAATGTTTTTGTCAAGTTTTTTTACCAATGTCATAGAATCAGTAATCAGTTTTTCTTTCGCATTCATTTTTTTTGCATATTCAATTACTTTCATTTCTAAAAATTCGTCAAAAGAAGCAAAAAAAGTTTCAGAAGAAAACACAGATTCTTGATTTCTTTGTTTTAAAACAAATTTCTTTTTTTTCCAGTGTTCTTTCATTTTGTGATAGGTTTCTGTATGAATGAGATGTTCAGGAATTGGATGTAAGTGATGAATTTCTTGCCATTCATATTTTTCATATTCATAAATTGGAGTTCCATTCCGTTTCATTAAATTACAATAGAGAAAGGATAATTCAGATTCTCTTAAATCCTTTTCTATGATTGCATAATAAATATTCCCATCATAAGAATCAAAAAAGTCAGTTCTATGAACAAATGGGATACTGCTTTTCCTTGTAGAAATACTTGTCATTCTTCCGTTTTGATCATACCAAAAATGAAAAGTAGTACTTTCTTTTTCTTTTTCATAAATGACTTCTTTTACAAGATATTTCGAATTTGATTTTTCAATTTTTGTGACTACTCTACTATGATTTTTTTTGTTTTCATCAATAATTTCATAAATACTATCCATACTTCACCTATTATCAGTATAACATTCTACCTTATTTATTAAAAGAGGTTTTCTTAAAAAACTCTTCCATTTTTTTTATTACCTTTGTCTTATGACTCAATAAATCGTTCCTTAGTCTTAGCAACATTTCTTCTTTGCTTCTTTCTTTTGCATCATAACAATCATAAAATAAGTATTCCAGTTTCGGAAGATTCTCCTTTTTTTGAAGCTCAAATAATTCTTTTTTTAAATACAATTCTAATTCTAATTCATACCTTGTCTGTGTCCTTTGTTTCTCAGATTCCAGAATCTTATATGAAAAATCATCTTCCTTCATTCTTACTGCTAACTCTAATATCTCCTCTTCTTCATCTAGTAATAAACGACTTTTTAAAATGCTCTTTCCTTCTTCATCAAATTGAACTGCTAATACTGTTTTCCCATCACTAAATAAAGAAACGTAATTTTGTTCTTTCCTTTTTTTTGAATAAGATTCACACTTGTGAAAAATCTTATTTAAAAACTCTTTTGATACCAATACTTTTTTGGAAAATAAATCCCTTAATACTTGACTTGTTACTTTCATAATTGGAACTTTTCTAATATGTGTAATTTCATCATTCAAATTCCATTCATAAAATTCAAAAAGATTAGTATTCCAATTCACTAATATATCATAGATTTCATTCATATTATTTTTCCCCCGGTAAATAGATGGCAATTAAAATCAACCCAATGCCAATGAATGCAAATAGACATTCTACTTGTCTAATTATAAATTGAACATATTCCCCAAAATTATACCCAATTGTTAATAAATTCAAATAACTAATGATATAAACAAATCCAATTACAGATAGACCAAATCCAATCAAAAAAAGAAAAACTCGAAGCATAATCCCACCTACTTTATTTTATTGTTTTATAAAAACTTTATGAAATAAGAAAAATTAAACCTTATTATCATAAAATGAAATAGGGTGATAAAATGATCAATGCGATTTTATTTTACTATCGAATAGAATGCACACATTTTGTACAAAAAAAGAATCAATATCACTTTCAAAGCAACACGCAAAATTATTGCTTAATTCCAACATTCTTTTCTGAATCATACATTCAATTAATCAATACCGTAATACAAGAATTAAAAAAAAGACGTTGTAAGTGTCATGAAATTATACCAAATATAAAAAATGAGTTTATTACTGTCATCCATGAAACACCCTACCTCTTACTAAAACTTTCTACTACAAGCAAAGAGCTTATTAGTCTATCCCTTATATCTTCCTATTCCATCCAATCTAGATTTCTCTATCCGATTGAAGAACTAAGTAGAAATCACTGGTATGAAATGTGGTGCGAAAAAATAGACTATTTTGAATATCAATGGAGTCAATTTGGTAAAAAGTATCCCCTCATTTTTGAAAGTTTTCCTTATTATGTAGGACTTGCAGAAAATGCAATTTCTTTGTTAAATCAAGTAGCTTTTAATAAATATCCAATCACCCTTTCTAGGAGAAGAATTCACTATTACGATACTATTACTGATTATTATAATCCTTTAAATTTTATTTTTGATACAAGAGTTAGAGAAGTAGCGGAATATTTTAAATCAAAGTTTTATACAAATCCATTTGTTTTAGATGAGATCATCCTTTATTTATCTTATACTACTTTAACAAAAGAAGAATGGATTTTATTTTTTATCCGAATGCTGTTTCCTACCTATTACTTTGATTTATTTGAAGAGATATTGTTAGATGGAAAAGAAGAACATTCTATTCAATTTATAATTAATAAAAACAAAGAATATGAAATCCTATTAAAAAAACTTTACCTTTTTATCAAAAGTAAAGTTTCTATTCCAACAATCTCTTGGCTTAGTCCAAAAGATTGATCACTTCTTCTACTTCAGGAACTTCTTCTTGAATAGCTGCTTCTATCCCATCTTTTAAAGTAAGATCAAGCATATAACAATTCGCACAAGCTCCCATCATTTTAATATATACTTTATGGTCTTCATATTTTACAAATTCCACATTTCCACCATCATTTATTAAAAACGGTTTTAGTTTATCAATGATTTCTATAATCTTTTCTTCTGCTTTCATTTCCATCACCTGCGGTTATTATACAATACTTTTATTTTTGAGTAAATACTTTTTCTTTTATAAAAATTGTGTTATAATTGGGTTGAGGTGTTAACGGTGACAAAATTTGAAAAAGGGTCAATCGTTAAAGGGACTGTTACTGGAATAGAATCATACGGAGTGTTTTTAACATTTGATAATTATTACAGTGGCTTAATTCATATATCCGAAATATCACACGGATTTGTAAAAAATATTACTGATTTTGTAAATATAGGCGACATTATTTATGTAAAAATTCTAGAGGTGGATGAAGAAACAAGTCACTTAAAATTAAGTATTAAGGATATTCCCTATAAAAAAGGGTATCATAGAAAAAGAAAAATACAAGAAACTAGTCTAGGTTTCAAAACTTTAGCGTACAAATTGCCAATATGGATTGAAGAAAATTTAAAAAAATCAAAAAATTGAAAGTTTTTTTATTGACAAAGAATGATATAAATGTTATAGTTAAATACGTCTGAAGGTCTGGGGGATTAGCTCAGTTGGTTAGAGCATCTGCCCTACAAGCAGGGGGTCATAGGTTCGAGTCCTATATCCCCCACCAGATTATGCCGAAATAGCTCAATTGGTAGAGCAACTGACTTGTAATCAGTAGGTTGTGGGTTCAAGTCCTATTTTCGGCACCATTTTTGGAGGGGTAGCGAAGTGGTCAAACGCGGCAGACTGTAAATCTGTTCCTTCGGGTTCAATGGTTCAAATCCATTCCCCTCCACCACTTTAATTAGATTGCCTCGTAGCCAAGTGGTAAGGCACCACACTTTGACTGTGGCATTGCGCTAGTTCGAATCTAGCCGAGGCAGCCATCTTTTAATGTCCTGTTAGCTCAGTCGGTAGAGCATTTGACTTTTAATCAAAGGGTCAGCAGTTCGAATCTGCTACAGGACACCATCTTTTGAATTTATGCTCATTATGGGCATTTTTTTTATGCCTTTTATTCGTAAGAGAACAAAAAAACCGTTGATATTCAACGGTTATTATCAAAATGGTGGAGGATATGGGACTCGAACCCGCGACCCTCTGCGTGCAGGGCAGATGCTCTAGCCAACTGAGCTAATCCCCCATTTTGCTGCCTCCCTTTTCGGAATGCATATTCATAATAACATAAAATAAAAAGGAAATCAACACTTTTTTTCAATTTTTCCAACAAAAAATGTTCTCTGTCAAAGAACATCCTTCGTGTGGATTCGTACAGATCAATTATCAAAGTGACAGCTTTTCCTAAAGATCTGTTATCAAGGCCCACATTGCGCACAATAGTTAATATCTTGATTGTAAATAGTATTTTATTCCTATCTCTACTAATCACTACATCAATTCTTTCACGATTAGCGCCCACAACTTAATGCAGGCCATTATAACCATTACTAAAAAAGTGTTTCTATGATATTCGTTATAGAAATAAAAGTCATATGATACTAGAAACACTCATAACGGAAGAATCAAAAGATTCAACCATTACTAAGAATGTTTCTATCTCATAATTTTATTTACTTTTCTACTAACTAGGTCAAGTATACACTATTTTTTTAAATTTGACAAGTATTTTTTGAAAAAAAATCAAAAAAATGTTATAATCATTCCATGAATGAAAAAGAATTAATACAATATTACAACAAGTTTAATGAAGAAAAACGTTTAAATACAAGGCATGGAAGAGTAGAATTCTTAACAGCGATACACTATATTGAAAAATATCTTAAGAAAGGAGATAAAATTCTTGATGTTGGTGCGGGGACCGGAAAATACTCTTTCTATTTTCAAGAAAAAGGATATGACGTTACTGCATTAGAACTTGTAAAACATAACTTAAAAGAAATTGAGAAAAAAAATATAAAGGCAGTTTTGGGTAATGCATTGGATCTATCCAAATTTGAAGATCAATCTTTTGACATTGTTCTTTTATTTGGTCCAATGTATCACTTGATATCTTTTGAAGAAAAGAAAAAAGCTTTAGAAGAAGCTAAACGTGTTACAAAAAAGAATGGTTACATTTTTATTAGTTACTGTATGAATGAATATGCAGTTATCACGCATGCTTTTCGGGAAAACTTTATTAAAAAGGTTTTAAAAGAAAACAAATTAGATTCTTCATTTCATGTATTATCAAAACCAAATGATTTATATTCTTTTGTAAGAATTGAAGAAATTGATCAATTAAAAGAAGAAACTTTTTTAAAAAGAATTTCTATCATTGCTCAAGATGGTCCTACAGAATATTTAAAAAAAGAAATCAATCAAATGGATGAAGAAACCTTTCAACATTTTTTTCAATATCATTTAGAAACTTGCGAAAGAAAAGAGTTACTAGGAGCATCTAGACATATTTTGGATATTTTACAAAAAAAAGGGGATTAACCCCTTTTTATTTCTATTTTTTACGTTTTAAAGGCATAAAAATAACACCTCATTTTTTGAGATGTTATTTCTTATCAAAATGGTCGGGAAAACAGGATTTGAACCTGCAACCTCATGGTCCCAAACCACGTGCACTACCAAGTTGTGCTATTTCCCGATTTATGGTGCGCCCTAAGGGAGTCGAACCCCTAACCTTTTGATCCGTAGTCAAACACTCTATCCAATTGAGCTAAGGGCGCATGTCCACTTCAAGACAATTTAAATGGTACCACAAATTATAATAGAAGTCAATCATTTCATTCACTTTTTATAAATAAAAAAGAACAAAATGTTCTTAATCTCGAATGGTGGCTCCGAATGGAATCGAACCATCGACACAGGGATTTTCAGTCCCTTGCTCTACCGACTGAGCTACAGAGCCAAAAAAAATGGCGGTTCCGACGAGAATCGAACTCGCGATCTTCTGCGTGACAGGCAGACGTGATAACCGCTACACCACGGAACCATATGGTTGCGGAGGATGGATTTGAACCAACGACCTTTGGGTTATGAGCCCAACGAGCTACCAAGCTGCTCCACTCCGCGATATAAAAATAAAATGGCGGAGGAATAGGGATTCGAACCCTAGCGCCGCTTGCACGACCTGCTGGTTTTCAAGACCAGTCCCTTCAACCAACTTGGGTATTCCTCCAAAAGAATGGTGCCTAAGGCCGGACTTGAACCGGCATGAAGTGTGACCTTCGCAGGATTTTAAGTCCTGTGCGTCTACCAATTCCGCCACTCAGGCATCTAAAACTAATTCGAACAATTAAAAGTATACATTATTTTATGCATTTTGACAAGTGTTTTTTCCTATTTTTTGAACAAAAAAGAGAAAAACTATTCTTGTTTCCCTCTTAAACTTTCCTTTGTATAGATTTTTCTAGAAATAACTTTACTATTTTTCTTCATAAACTCATTATTTAAATAATCATAATAAGTTCCAGGAGAAATAATCCCGTTTTGCGGAAGAAAAGTTCCTAAACTTCCTAATACAGACTCCACTACTACTACACAATTTGTTTTAAATACAAAATATGTTTTGTGTTTTCCTTTCATAATTTTATAAAATTTTGCATTGGCATATTTATATAACTCACTCGCCATATCTTTAAATTCTTCTCTAGGAATCATTCCTTTATCGGCTAGTTGTAAATCTGGTTCATAAGGAATCGTATTCCAATGAATTAATTCTTCAATCTTTTTTTCTACTTTTTCTTTTTGCTTATCTGATAAAGAAATTCCAAACTCTACTAAATAGCGTCCTTTTTTTGTCGTCATATATTCAATATACTTTTTCTTATTACAGACCGCAATAACTCCATCTCCTACAGCATCCATAAATCTTCTAGAATGCTTATCATAATTGGCGTAAGAATAGATTTTTCCTTTATAAGAAAGATCTACATGTCCAAAGGAAGCACTTCCTGTTTTCGCAAGATGAATAAATACCGATAAATCTGTTTTTCCTTTTTCTTTTTTCATGGATAAAATACTAGAATCCTGTTTGGTTTTTAAAGAATCATTAATGGAATTTAATAATTGTTGAGGGATAAGAAAAGTAAAAATAATAGGGAGTGGAATTCGAATTTTATTTTTAAATCGATTTTGATATTTCTTAGGTACTATCTCTGATAAGAAGTCATTAAAATTCATAAGTCCATAGAAAATAAAATAAATACCAATCACAATTGCGGCATACTTTAAGTTTTGATCAGGATTAAAAATCAAACAAAACCCAAATATCATATCGATCAATCCATTGATTAAAATTCCAAGACGATTAGGAATTCGGTCTAATTGATAAAGATAGTGATTCATATAGTGTAAAAAAGCATGACACAAAAGATAAAAGCCAAATAAAACTGTAATGACGTCAATTGTTTTATCAATATGAAAGGTCAAATAAAATCCAAAAATCAATTCTAAAAAACTGCGAATCCATATTCCATTTCGATTTTTCTTTTGAAAAAAAGTCACAAAAAAGCGTAGGAAAGCAACTACAATCATTCCTATTGAAAGAATCATTAAAATCGTTTTCATAGTACTTTCTGAAGAAAAAATTAAAAAGAATCCTAAGATGATAAAGAAAAGCGCTACTATAAAATAAAAGATAGAACTAATTGACTTTTTTAACATGTATTCCTCACTTCAAATTTCATTATATCTTATTTTGAAAGGAATTTCACTAAAAAACTTGAAATACATACTAACTTTATTATAAAATATATATGAAAGATAGTGATACTATGGAAAAAGTGAAAATACTAGATCCTATTCATAAAAAAGCAGAATATGTTTCGATTATTCGTTATTTTGAATATCAAGGGCAAGAATATTTTGTTTATTGCTATTTAGATAAACCACTAGAAAACGGAAGAATTAGTATTTATGTAACGAAACTAAGAAATAAAATTTCGATTAAAATATTAGATTCTGAATGGGTTGATATCTATCAATACTTACGAATGATTGGATATTCTACGAAAGAAGAAAAAGAGATGGATATTCATGATTTGGATTTTAAAAAATTAAAAGGAGTCATTATTAGTGACTATAAACTATTAAGTTTAAGTAAAGAAAATCTTCCTTATTTTATTAAGGACTTTGAAGAACCTCAGTTTCCTTCTTTAAAAGAAGCAAAAAGAGTTCCTACCACTCCTCAAAAGAAAACAAATTATCAAGTACTATATGAAAAAGAATGTGAAGAAAATGAACAATTAAAAAAAAGAATCGAAGACTTAGAAAACTTAACTTTAACTTATGAAATCAACTTTAAACAAATACAAAAATTTTTACAAGAGCAAGAAGACTTAGAACAAAAATCCTAAGTCTTTTTTTGAATCAGAAAATGATTATCACAGTTGGTACATTGTAACAAAACTGACTCTTTATTTTCCTTTACAATTAAATACCCGTTTTGGCATTTTTTACAGGATTGAATTGGTATTCGATATTTCAAATGATTTGTTTGAAATCCACATTTTTTTCTATGGTTCACACATTCGTATAAAGGTTCAATTCCTTTCGAATTCCAATAATTTCGAATCAAAGGATATCCACAATTTGGACATTCAGGGTTCTGATAAGAAGTAATTTTTTCTAAAAAATATTCCTTTTTATGATCTAATTCTAATACAAAAGGTGAAACAGAATCAAAAGGACATAAAATAGAAACAGTGTTCTTTGTTCTGGTTAATGCAACATAAAATAATCTTCTTTCTTCTGCAAAAGGGTAACTATCATCTTTTATCATCACATCTTCTAATTCCATGGGATAATCTTTTAAAGAAGGAAACCCATATATTCCTTGTTTCGCATTTAAAAGAATAACATGTGGAAAACCCAATCCTTTGGAAGCATGAACAGTTAAAAAAGTAAATGTAATCTGTGGAAAAGTATTGGACTTTAGTTTCCCATTTTCTAAAAATAATAACGGATAATTAAGATACTCTTTTAAATCAAAATGAAATCTCCCTAATAACACTATATTCAAATCTTCTCCATACTCTTTTACTAATTGTTCTAATACTTTTTTGAAACATTTTTTAGGATCTTTATAATAATAAACTCGAATAGGATTTTCTAATTTTTTATCCGAATGAAGATTCTTCTTCCATTGTCTTTTATTCTTCATGACAAATTTTCCTGCTTCTTCAATCAAAGTTTGACTATTTCGGTATGTATTTGTAATATTTAATACTTTCGTATTTCCTTTTTGAAACTGAAAAAAGTAAGAAATATCAGACCCTGCAAAGGAAAAAATAGATTGAAAATCATCCCCTACTACAGTTAATTTTGATTGATTAGTAGTTACAAGTCTCACTAAAAAATCATATCTTTTTTTCGAAATATCTTGATATTCATCAACAATAATATATTGAAAATGAAATGGATTATTATCTTTTAATCGTTCATAGGACTTTTGAATCATATCTTCAAAATCAATCCAATTATTTTGTATCAACTTCAATTGATAGTTTTCATAAATGATTTTAGTAATCTCTAAAAATAACTGTTTTTTCTGATTTGATTTTTGTTTCTTACATCCATTTATCCGATAATTATGAATATATGAAATTACGTTTTTAACTAATTCTTTATAAATCATATCCTGTTTTAATGATTGAATTGCATCAAATATTTCTTTTTTTGTTTTTGGCTTTTCTGATATATTATGATTTTTTAATAGAGCAGAAAAAGTGGATAAATAATTCCCTTTTAATTCTAATTCTAATAAAGTAGTCTGATATTTTTCATGAATTTTACGAATGATTCTTTTTTTTCTTTCTAATAGGATCCAATCTTTTATACTTTCCTTTTGTGGAAATAGTTCCAAATAATATATTTTTCCATTGTTTTCAATTGTAAAATCAGGTATATAAGAATGATTAAAAGGGTATTCTTTTCGATAATAATAAGTAATATTTTTGAAAAATAATTGATTTGCTATTTCAGCTTCTTCTTTTTGAAACATTACCTCTTTTAATAATGTTAAATGATAATTTTCAAATTCTTTTAATTCTTTTTTTTGATACTGATATAATCTTCCTTTTAAACTCCAATAAGTAATTTTTTTTACCTTTGGATAATTGGATTCATATAAAAAATATTCAAAGACTTTTTTTTGAAAGTTCTCATCATGACTCAATAGATTAAAAAAAATTTGTTTTAATAATTCATCCGAATGAGATAAAATGTTTCCATGAAAACCTAGCTTTTTTAAAATTTCATATCCTAGTTTATGAAAAGTCATAATTTCTACGTCTAGATGAAATTCCTTTTGAATTCGTTCTTTTAACTCTAAGACTGCTTTATTCGTATAAGAAATTAATAATATTTCATTAGGCGGGATATTTTTTTGTTCCACTAAGTATTTTATTTTTGCTGCCATCGTTGTTGTTTTTCCGCTTCCTGCACCTGCAACAACCATAACCTTGTCATCTTCACACAAGATTGCTTCTTTTTGTTCTTTATCTAAATGAATCGAATCATCAATACCATCAAATAAATGATCCAAATAATCCATAGAATCCCTCCAATAGAATGATAGAGGATTTTCTTTTTTTCTCCTACAAAAAAAGACGAATTTTTATTCGTCTATCTTCGAAAACCACCTGGCATACCATTCATGCCTCCTGGCATTCCGCCTCCCATCATTTGATTGGTAAGACTGGTCACTTCTTGTCCATTGACAATTAAAGTTCCACCGGTAAATTTTCCTTCTCCATCATAATCAAATGGTGATTGTGCATTGATATTAATCGTTCCTCCAGTAATATATAAATTCCCATTGGAATCAATTCCATCTGTATCACCACTAGCCATATTAATGCTAATAGAACCTCCAGTTATTTCAATTGTTGTCTCATATTGATTTGATTTATTTCCTGCATTGATTCCATCATCTGTTGCATCAATATTTACAGTCCCATCAGTAATTTTAACATAGGTTGCTTCTAGTCCTTCATGAGCATCAAGGGTAAATGTACCACCATTTACTTCCACTTTTCCATCTGCATGAACTGCATCATCATCACTTGTAACAGTAATTGTTCCACCATTTATAGTGATATCTCCATTGGAATGAATTCCATCATCTGTTGCATCAATGGTATAACTTCCATTTTCAATTACGATCGAAGTTCCTGCTTTCAATCCTTTTGCGGAATCAGAATTTGGATCACCCGTTGTTACAATTTTAAATTCTCCATTTTTAATCG
>CAMNAC010000004.1 GCA_946530475.1 uncultured Mycoplasmatota bacterium | reverse complement strand
GCGAAAGAAAATCTAAAAAAGAAAGTAGGGGAGTAAATGGTAGTTTGTATCCCTGTATTTGAATATTTAGAAGAAAATACTTACTTTTATATAGATGATCATACAAAACATGGATTTTTAATTGATCCAGGTGCAGAAGCAAATAAACTATTAGATCTGATAAAAAAACATCATTGGGTAATTGAAAAAATCTTGTTAACACATGGTCATTTTGATCATATGGGTGCAGTAGAAAAAATAAAAAAAGAATTGCATATACATGCTTATTCATATAGTGATTTTTATTTAAAAAATCCAAACTACAATTTATCTCACTTTTATAGAAATGATCTTATTTTGAATGATACAAAACGCTTTCAAGAAGGAGATTTATTAAAGTTAGAAGAGGGGGATCTTTCTTTAAAAGTTATTCATACCCCTGGTCATACAGAAGATTCTTGTATTTTCTATAGTGAAGAACACCTTGCATTTGTAGGAGATACCATCTTTAAAGATAGTTACGGAAATCCCAATTTTCCAGGCGGGAATATAAATACGTTATTTGATTCTATTCGAAATAAAATATTAACATTACCAGATGATACCAAATTGTATTCTGGTCATACAGAAGTTACTACTGTAAAAGAAGAAAAAGAACACTATTAAATGTTCTTTTCATTTGGAATTAATTCAAATAATTCATTCTCACAACCCTGTAATACAACAAGTTTAATCGGTAATTTTGAAACATTGGATTCAATCCTATTTGGGAATCTCATCCATTTATCTATTATATATTTTCCGTCAGTTATTTTGACTGAATAAAATGGTATCTCTCGGTAATCATAAGAAAATCCATTTACTTCATACATAGGATAATCATATATTTTTTTTACTAATCTCTTATCAGAGGAAGATATACGGTAAAAAACCTTAGATAAATAGGCAAATGTAATTGAAGTGATTAGTAGTAAAATAGAATACCCTGGTTTTTGTTTTTGTTGATTTAAAAAACTATCCGCAATTTGAAAAACTAGAGAAAAGGAAATAAAAGCACTGACAAAGCTAAAACATAAACTTGGAAGTTTTAATCGCTTTTTTAATTTTCTATTTTTAATATAGGTTTCTTTTTCTTCTTCATTTAATTCTTTTACATTTTTGAACTTTGAAATAATCTCATTTTCTGGAATAATAGTAAATTGATCCATAGGAAGTTCCAGTAATTTTGGATGGTCTCGCATTACATGGTTATATATTTGATATCCAGTTGATAGAGTTGTAAATTTTTTGTTTTTATCAAAAAAGAACAAACGATTAGGAGAAAATTGATTCTTTGGAATAAGAAATTCATGTTTACGAAACTTAATGTAAAGATTATTTCCTTCTGAACGAATTTGATAATCTTCTGGGTTTTGTGAACCTCTTGCGTTCTTTGGAGCAAATACTAGGGTAAAATAAAGAAGAAGAAGGAAAACAATTGCCATTCCCAAATTCGTTGCTCCGAGTAAACCTGCAGTACCATGTCCCATAATAGTATGAGGAGGTAATCCTGATGATTTCAATCCATAATTAATAAATTCATTAAGATTATAATATAATCCAAAAATGCATAAAATAGAAAAGCCAAAAATAATCGTTAATGATAAATATTCTTTGTTTTTAATTAAATTCATATAATATTTCATTTTATCATTCCTTATACTTTCATTATAATAAGTAAAAATCTATAATTCAATAAAAAATATAATGTCTTTACATTTTCTTACATAAATTAGATTAGGTGATCACATGAATACTTGTGCCTTCTTATTCTCCTTTTTAGCTGGATTTTCAACATTACTAGGAATGATTCCTATCTTTTTTTGCAAAGAAGAGAAGCAAATATTACCAAAGAGTTTAGCCTTTGCATCAGGTGTTATGATAAGTGTATCAATCATAGATTTAATACCTGAGGCATTAAAAATTATGCCAGAAAACTTTAGTTCGATTCTTTTTGTTATGATTTTTTTTGTAATTGGAGTGATTACCTCTTTTTTACTAGATAAGATAGGGGAGAAGGGGACTTTATACCATATCGGAATGATTTCAATGTTAGCTATTATTATGCATAATATTCCAGAAGGAATTGTAACTTATCTTACTACGGCTGCTAATACATCGCTTGGAATTCGTATGTCACTTGCAATCGCATTCCATAATATTCCAGAAGGAATCTCTATTTTTTTTCCGATCTATTTTTCAAAAAAAAACTTTAAATTAGCATTTATCTATACTCTAATATCAGGGCTTAGTGAACCTTTAGGAGCAATTCTTTCATGGCTTTTTTTAGAATCACTCATTACACCTGTTTTATTAGGCCTATTATATGCTTTTACTGCAGGAATCATGTGTTCGATTTCTTATTATGAATTATTACCAATATCGATTTCATATGAAAAGAAAAAAGAAACAATCATCTATTTCATATTAGGATGTATAATAATGCTTATTAGTCATTTACTCTTATAAAAGAGTAGGGGACAAAAAAAGAAGGAGAATCCTTCTTCTGGGTTATTTACAATCTCTTAATTCAAAAGAATGGTCTTCATTTTCATCAAATTCAAAAGAATGATCTTCTGATTCAAATCCAATATTTTCTTTTTTGCTTGAAACATTCTTACAATCAGTTACTTGATTTTGTTTTTTATTTGTAACTTCTTTATTACACTTATTCGTAACATTGTTAGAACGTTTCATCTTATTCTTTTTCATTTCCATCACCCAATATTATTATGAGAAATATAAAGTAAAATATTCGCTTCAATGAATAGTATATTTTGGAAATAGAGAATCATAATAATAGAGTAATCTTATTATATTAAAAATATTTACTCATTTATAGAAGTTAACATAATATACATTATAGTAAGTGGCATATTTTTATTAAACAGATGATTAGTTATTGGTTAAAGTTCTTATTTTATATAGCTTTTAATATGATTTGGCCTAATTAAATTATTATGTAATGAAAAAGATAATTTTTGTTAAGATTGTTTAACTAAGTTTATCATTCATCAATTGCGTTTACTGAATTGAATTTGATTCTTCCTAATTGATATCCAGATTGATAATCATCCATCTATCTACTAAAAAAAGCGTCAGAATGCGCGTTAGAAGAATCCCTACTCCATAAATATAAGATATTAAAAATAGGGGAGCTTAATATTTTAAAATAGGGGGTTCAAAGAAAAAAAGAGGATTAAACTCCTCGTGATTCAATTTCAGCAATTTTTTCAAATACTTCAGCAGCGTTTTGATTGGTAATTTCTGTATAACCAAGTTCTTTTAAAGCCTGAATTTTAATGGTATTTAATTCTAGAGTTCTACTCAACTTCTCTTCCCTCTTCTGCTCTATTTGATCTACAAAACGTTTGTGACTTTCTGCAATTCTTGTTTTTGATGCTGCACCGCTGTTATATAAAGACATTCCAGAAAACATAATACTTTCAAATGTAAATTGTTGTTCTTCATTAAATACAAATTCCATAGGTTTAACAAAACCTGAAGCTTTTGCTACATAACCAAGCATATATTTTAGTTCTTTCGAAGAGTCTAGAGATTGGATGAAATGATATAAATAAAGATACGTATAATATGCAGTTTCGTCTTTTTCATCATCCAATTTTTCTTTTAATAATTCCACTATATTATGAAGTAATTCCTTTTGCTTTTTACCAAGTCCCTCATAAATCGTAGTAGAATCAGAATAATTTGAAGTATTTGATTCAAAAGTATTATTGATACGAGTTTCTACACTCATGATATAATCAGTATCAACTTTTACTTTTTTTAAATCATCTGCATTTTTAATTCCTAATAAATTAAATAATAAAACTTTTTTATCCTTTGGCCATTTATTCAAATCATCTAATTCTAGATAATTATAAATCATTTGTCTTGACACTCCAAGATATTTTGCTAATTTCACTTTTGAAATTCCAAGTTCGTGCAAAATTTCATTTAAATTGTTCATATTTGTTATCCTCCTATAATCATTTTATCACGTTATTTGACAATGTCAAGTGTAAAGTAAAAGTATAATAAAAAAAGAGGATAACTCCCCTACTTTTTTATAAATACCATAGTTTTTTATGATCTTTTCTAACTTCTTTGATAATTCCGCCTCCAAGGCAAACTTCCCCTTGATAGAACACACAAGCTTGTCCTGGCGTAACAGACTTTACTCCTTGTTCATACTGCACTAAAATAGTACCATCAGAAAGATATTCTAACTTAACTGGATTATCTTTTTGACGATAACGAAATTTTGCGGTACAAGAGATAGGTTTCTCCTTTGAAATCCAATTAACGGTATCAACAATACATTCTGTACTAATTAAGTATGGATTATCTTCCCCATATGCAACATATAAAATATTCTTTTCTAAATCTTTTCCAACCACAAATATTTTATCAGTAGATCCACCAATTTCTAAGCCTTTTCTTTGACCAATTGTATAGTACATTAATCCAATATGTTTTCCTAATACTTTTTTAGAATCGATGTCAACGATATCTCCTGGTATATTAGGCAAATAATTCTTTAAAAAGTTTTTAAAATTACGTTCTCCAATAAAACAAATTCCAGTAGAATCTTTTTTCTTAGCAGTTGTTAAATGGTATTCTTCAGCAATTTTTCTTACTTCTTTTTTCTCTAAATCTCCAATTGGGAATAATACATGATCTAATTGCTTTTCTGTTAATTGAGACAGAAAATACGTTTGATCCTTATTTTCATCGATTCCTCTTAGTAAATTCCCATCTTTTAACCTTGCATAATGCCCTGTAGCGATATAATCTGCACCTAATTTTTCTGCTTCTTTTACAAACATATCAAACTTGATATATTTATTACACATGATATCTGGGTTAGGAGTTCTCCCTTTTTTCAATTCATCCAAAAAATAAGTAAATACATAATCCCAATATTCTTTTACAAAATCTACTCTATGGAGAGGAATTCCAATTTCTTCACAAACTTTTAAAGCATCATTATAGTCTTGTTCTTGTGGACATATATTTTCATTTAATGTAGGATTCCCTAAAATATCATTGTTTAAAGAAGCATCCCAGTTACGCATAAAAAGGCCAATCACGTCATAGCCTTGTTTTTTTAAAATAATAGCAGCGACACTACTGTCAACTCCTCCACTCATCCCAATGACAACTTTTTTCATGAAAATCACCTAGAGGTATTATATCACAAAATAGAAAAAAATGACCCCAAAAGAAATGGCATAAAATAAGCTTCTAAAAAAGAAGCGAAAAGAATTCCAATGGTACTAGTAAATAATATCTTTGGATAAGACTTCATAACTGTTTTAAAATCAATTGTTTTTTTCTTAGTAACGGCATAAACAATTTGAAAAGATAGCTTAACTGAATAAGTAATCAAAAATAAATAAACAAATAGGCTAACTAATTGGTGAGGAAATAAAGTAAAAAAGCCAAAAAGAGAACCTTTTATACCATAGACAGTAATAATCGCAGTAATTGTAAAGCCACTTAAGAAACTCTTAAAAAAAAGGAAAAATAAAGGAAAAGGAATTCCAATTACAGAGATACCTAATATCCAAATTAAAATGACAAAAAATAGATTTTCTATGATACTATCAAAAAACATATGAGAACTTGAATAAGAAGAAGTTTGAATAGTCTGAAAAAAACCTTTGATTGACTCTTTCACTAAAGAAAGATCTTTTTGATTTAATAAGATAACAAATAGAGAGCCAGCAATAAATCCAGTTAATAAAATACCGATTAAAAATAAAGCAATTTTCTTATTTGGAATGATTCTTTTTTTTAGTTTGTCCAATTTTTGTTTCATGTGCCACCTCGTTAAAATCTATGCTTTTTAAAAAAATATATTCCATATTTTTAAAAAATAAGATATAATCTTACTAGAGGTGTATAAAGATGTCAAAAAAGAAAAAGAAAAAAATGAATACAGAAAAAGCTTTCGCAATTTTTTGTGTAGGTATTATGGTAATTAGTTTAGTTGCTGGATTGATTGTTTACTTCGTTTAAAAAAGTCCCTAAATTTGATTAGGAACTTTTTTTATTTGTTTAAATACCATTTAATAAATCCATTAGCTACTTCATTGATATAAGAAAATATTTCTTTTTCCTCAAATAAATACATCTTAGGTCTTGCAGTTTCAAGTAAAATAACTCCCATTTTATCAACTAATACTTGTAAAGAGGAAAGTGGAATCTCTCTTATTTTGGTATTTGGGGTTTTTACTTCATTATAAAAAATAGATAAATCTAAGTTATAATGATCAATAAGTGTTTGATTTAAAGTAGAATAATCACCATATAGAATCTTTTTCATGTGTTTTTCAGGCATTAGTATTTCTTCCCCATTAATCATGCGAATTGGAGAATTAAAGATGGGATCTGTATATTGATTGCTCCAAATATAATCAGCATATAAATGTAGAAAATAGCCTAATGTAAATGGATTTTTTAAATCTTCTTTGTAAAGACGTAAAAAGCGATTTAAATCTGGCAAAGAATCTTCTGTATCTTGGAAGTGAGAAATCCTTCTAGGTAACCCCATTTGTTTACTGATATCAGGTGCTATCGTACCCAAATAAAATTCTTCTTCATTCAAATGAAGAGTTTCATTTACTTTTTTCGCTATACTAATATGCATAAGACATGATGCCATATCCTCACCTTCCTACTATACATAGTATATCAAAAGAAAGAAAAAAAGTAAATCAGGAAAAGAAGTGTATTTGACACTCCTTTTCTAATTTTCAGCTTCTTCTAACATGTTCGTAATAAAAATGCCATAACCCTTATTTGGGGAATCTACTACTACATGTGTTACAGCACCAACGATATATTCTCCTTGTAAAATTGGACTTCCACTCATTCCCTGTATAATTCCACCTGTTTGATTTAATAAATTTTGATCGGTAATCGTAAAGGTAAGATTTTTATTTCCTTTGTTGTAATTGATCTCATCAATGTGAATTTGATAAGTTTCTATTTCATTTCCATTTAATACGGTTTTAATCCATGCATTTCCAACCTTCACATCATTTGGTTTCGCGACTTTGTAAGCTGTTATGGAAGGAATTTGTTCGGTATAAGTTCCAAAAATCCCTTTGTCTGTATTCTCTTTGATGGAACCTTTTACTTGATCAAAATAAAATTTTGCGTTTTTCGCGCCAGGATTTCCAGAATTACTTTTTGTAATGCTTGTAACATTCGATTCAAATATTTTTCCATCTTTGATTTCTAGAATTTTTCCAGTCGTTTTTTCTTGGATTTCATGGCCTAATGCGCCAAACAATTTTGTGTTTGGATCAATATAAGTAAGGGTTCCAATTCCGGTAATACTATCTTTCACATAAAGACCTGTTTTAGTAATCCCTTCATTGTCTTGATAAATAGGAAGATTTGTTTCTATTTCTTTTCCGTTTCTCAAATAAGAAAGTGTGATTTTTGATTGATTCTTCCTCTTGGAAATTTCTGTTACCATCTCTTCAATTGAGTTCACTTTAACTCCATTGATAGCAACAATTTTATCCCCTATTTTAATCCCTGAAGATTCCCATGTTTTTTTTCCATCTACTTCATAAAATCCAACAACTAATATTCCATCTGAGTGCAGTTCAATTCCGATATTTTGTCCACCTGGAATAATAAAATCGGAATAAGCAAAGATAGAAAGTGGCATACTAAATATAGCAAGAAGAAGGATTGCGAATTTTTGTAAAAATTTTTTTAATCTCACAGATCACATCTCCTTTTTTCAGACTACATTATTATTATAAACAGCTTCCAATAAATTATAGGAAAGAAAAAATACCAATAAAGGTATTTTTTAACTATTCTTCAATTTTAAAATCTTCTATAGATCCATCTTCTTTTACAATTTTGCTGACATGTTCTTCTACATTTTTTAGTTCTTTATCACATTCTTTTAATAATTTCATTGCTTTTGTATATTGATCAAAAGATTCCTCTAATGAACTATTACCAGATTCTAATTCTGTAATAATTTGCTCTAATTCTTCTAATTTTTGTTCAAATTTTTTTCCTTTTTTTTCCATTTTAATTCTCCTTTATTTTTATAACTTTCGCATCAATAATTCCATCTACTAATTGAATTGAAATATCTTGTTTCGTAAGTTCTTTAACAGATTTTAATACTTTATTATTTTGATAAGTAATCGTATAGCCTCTTTTTAATACAGAAAGTGGATTTAAAATTTCTAACTTTTCCATTATATGATACAGTTGAATCTTTCTTTCTTTATATAAAAATTCAGGATGAGTAATACAAGTATGTTGTTTCAATAATTGAAGCACATTTCTTTTCGTTTCTAAAAAGTATTGCATAGCTTTCTGTAATTGGTCTTCTTCTAACAATAGTTTTTGTCTATAATTATCATAAATTAACATTGGATTCTTAATAATATAGGAATTATGATAATGAATTAATTTTTCTTGCATCAATTTTATTTTTTTAAATATTGCTTCTTGAGAACGTATTTTTAATTGTTCCAGATGAAGTAAAACATCTTTTCGATTTGGAACTGCAAGTTCTGCAGCACCCGTTGGCGTAGGAGCTCTTAAATCCGCAACAAAATCACTGATGGTATAATCAATTTCATGACCTACAGCGCTTATAATCGGTACTTTCGAATCATAAATTGCTCTCGCTACTATTTCTTCGTTAAAGGCCCATAAATCTTCGATAGAGCCTCCTCCCCTACCTACAATTAAAACATCTAAATCATAGTTTTGAGCAAGTTTGATATTTCTTACAATATCTTCTTTCGCAGTATCTCCTTGTACTAAACTTGGAAAGAGGATTGTTTCTGTATAAGGAAATCTTCTTTCAATCGTAGATAAAATATCACGGATAGCAGCTCCTGTTTTAGCAGTTATAATTCCGATTCTAGAAGGAATTTTTGGAATTTTCTTTTTATGTTCTGGATTAAACAATCCTTCTTTGGATAGCTGTTCTTTTAATTTTTCAAAAGCGATATATAAATTTCCGATTCCATCTTCCATCATGTCTTCTACATAAATCTGATAGTTTCCGGTAGCCTCATAAACGCTGATTCTACCTGTTACGAGTACTTTCATCCCATCTGTTGGAAGGAATGGCAATTTTGAAGCATTTCTTTGAAACATAATCGCATTGATTTTACTTGTTTCGTCTTTTATAGAAAAATAAAAATGACCTGTTGTATGACTCTTGAAATTAGAAATTTCCCCTTTTAGATACACTTGCCTTAAGTTATCATCTGTATCAAATTTCATCTTTAAATAGCGTGTTAACGCTCCAACAGTCAAATATTTTGTTTGGTCATTCATAACATCATCCCTTATTATGATAAATTTTATCTAATGTTGCATTGATCATTTTTCTTACATCATCGTCACTATAGGATTTTGCAAGTTCAATTGCTTCATTGATACATACGATATCCGGAGTATCTGTATACAAAAGCTCGTAAATCCCCATGCGTAAGATTGCTTGATCTGTATTTCCTAATCGATCGATTGTCCACCCATTTAGATATTCATTTGCGAGTTTATCAATTTCAGTTTGATAAGTAGTTACTCCATATACAATTTCTTTTACAAATTCATTTTCAATTGGAAGAACTTCTTTCATAATATCATTAATATCATAATTCATTTTATTCTTATCATATACATTTTTTTGATAAAGAATTGTCATAATTTTTTCTCTTAATTCACTTCGATTCATGAAAATCACCTGAATTCATTATATCATAAAAAAAGAAAAAGAAGTGAACTATTTCAACTTCTCATTTAATTTATTATAAAGATTCTCAATTTCATCAAATTTATCTGATTTATAAATATTTAAAGTCTTTTTAAATAGTCGATATAATTGGAATACAGAGCCAAAAAAACTAATAAATCCTAATGGAATTCCAATTAATACTATTTTTTTTAATAGAAAGAAATAACTGAGTGAAATGCCAATTGTCCCAAGTAATACCGTTAGAATTCCAATCATTTTAGAACGATTATCACTTTCGACATGAGTGAGTCTTTCTTTTAGGTATTCAATTTTCGCATCTTTTGTTTCTAATTTGTTTAATAAATTATTATAAATAATTTCACTTTTGTTTTTTTCTGTTCCTTCAATTGTAATATTCATTTTATCTTTCATCTTGAACCCTCCAATTGCCTAGTATTATACCTTTTCTCTTTAAAAAAAGCAACAAAAAAGAAGTTATTTTAAATAAACTTCTCCATTTCCTTTTTTTAACTGAACAATCATATCTATTCGGATATAATAATACATTACAAAAAACAAAATCCAACCTACTACAGGTACAATCAAACACAAAATCCATGAATAGGGACTTGCATATATTTCTTCTCCTGGTACTTTCAGTTTTTTTGCATTTGAAATTGTAATTTGAATCAAAAATGCACATGCCATTATTACAATAGGGATAAATAAAAATGCAGCTCCAATTGTCCAATAATACCATTTTGAATACCAAGCATCGTCATCATAATTATCTAAAATGGATCCCATAATTAAGGTATCAATTCCAGGAATTATGATCAAAAGCAATAACCAAATATACCAGTTTTGTTTCTTTAATAACTTCATTTGGACCTCCCATTATTTTTATTATACTACTTTTTTTAAGAAAAATATATTATTTTTTCTTTCTTAATTCTTTTAATTCGAAAAGGTATTGTAATGCATCCATCGGAGTCACCTCTAATGGATTGATTGAATCAATCTTACGTTCTACTTCCGATTCTTTTTGTTCTTCTAATAATAAATCAATTGGAAACGATTCTTGAATTTTCGTATCTCTTTTTTGCTCATTTCTTTCATAAACACTTAAAATTTGATTCGCTCTTTCAATTAAACTAGTTGGTAAATCTGCTAGTTTTGCTACATGGATTCCATAGCTTTTATCAATGCTACCTTCTTTCATCTTATGAAGGAAGGTAATGTTACCGTTTTCTTCATGTGCTGATACATGAATATTTTTTAAATTGGATAAGCTTTCTTCTAAGTCAGTTAATTCATGATAATGGGTTGAAAAAAACGTCTTTGCACCGATTTGCTTACTAATATATTCGATAATAGACTGAGCTAATGCCATTCCGTCAAAAGTTGCAGTACCTCTACCTAATTCATCGAATAAAATCAAACTATTCTTTGTCGCATTTTGAATTGCATAATTTGCTTCTTTCATTTCCACCATAAATGTAGATTCTCCACTTACCAAATCATCACTTGCACCAATTCTTGTATAAATGGCATCAAAAATTGGCATAATAGCCTTTTTTGCTGGAATAAAGCATCCTATTTGAGCCATAATCACGCTAATCGCAACTTGTCTCATGTAAGTCGATTTTCCAGCCATATTAGGGCCTGTAATGAGTAAAATGTCCGTATGCTCATCCATTTTAATATCATTTGGTACAAATTCATTTTTTGAGACCTTTTCAACAACAGGATGACGAACGTCTTCCATATCAAATACTCGTTTATCTGTTAAAGTAGGTCTTATATAGTGATTTTCTTCTGTTACAGTAGAAAAAGCTTGTAGTACGTCGATTTCACTAATGACTTTTGCATTTTCTTGTATGATAGGAATCTGTTTTTTTACTTCTTCACGAATATTTGTAAATAGTTCATATTCCAAATCAATAATTTTTTCTTCTGCATTTAGTATTAAAGATTCTTTTTCCTTTAGAATTGGACTAATATAGCGTTCTGCATTCGCTAAAGTTTGTTTTCTTTCATATCCATATTCTTCTTTGATCAAAGAGGTATTCCCTTTTGATACTTCAATATAATAACCAAACACACGATTATAACCAACTCTTAAATTTTTAATTCCAGTTCTTTCTTTTTCTTCTTGCTCAAATTTTGCGATAAATTCCTTACCACCTTTTCTTAAAGATTTTAATTCATCCAATTCTTGATGATATCCATCCTTAATTAAAGATCCTTCTTTAATGGTAATAGGTGGTTCTTCATAAATACTTTTTTCAAGTAAAACATACAAATCTTCTAAAGGTTCGATTCCTTTTTCAAAATGAATTTCTTTTAGTATTTTTTGAATCATTGGGAAGACTTTTAAAGACCTTTTTAACTGTAGTAAATCTCTCGCATTTGCGGAACCAAATGCAATTCTACCAGATAGTCTTTCCAAATCGTATACTTCATTTAAGCATTTTTGTAAATCGTCTTTTAATACAAATTCTTCTAGTAATGTTTCTACTACATTGTATCTCTTTTCTATTTCTTCTTTGTTCACTAAAGGATGCTCAATATAGTTCTTTAATAATCTAGAACCCATAGCTGTTTTGGTTTTATCCAATAACCATATTAAAGAATACATTCGTTCTTTTAAACGTAACGTTTCCGTTAATTCTAAATTTCTTTTTGTATGAACATCCATTTTTAAATAGTTCTGTTGCTCTTTTAAAACTGCTTTTTGTAAATGAGAAAGGTTTCTCATTTGTGTTTTTTGAATATAGGTTAATAGATGTTTAATTGTTTCTTTTAATCGTTCATCTTTTAAATCTTCATAAATATATTGATAATCTTTATATTCTTCTATTTCATCAAACACGGTAACAGAAATCTGATATTGGTTTTTTAAAGCGTTCAAAATCATTTTATCAACTTTCGATGTTAAAATAACTTCTTTTAATCCTAAATTAGCTATTTCAGAAAGAACCGAATCATGTTCTACCAAAAAAGTATTGATTTCTCCGGTTGATATATCTGCATAACTAATTCCATAAGCATATTTAAAATCAACTAAATTACCAATATAATTATTTTCATATTCTTTTAATGAGTTTTGATCCATATTAGTACCTTTTGATACAATTTGAATAATCCCTCTTTTTACAATTCCTTTTGCTTTTTTAGGATCTTCTAATTGCTCACATATTGCGACTTTGTACCCTTTTTCTATTAATTTTTCAATATATATATTGACAGAATGATGGGGTACTCCACACATAGGTACTCGTTCTTCTAAACCACAAGACTTACCCGTTAAAACTAATTCTAATTCTTTGGATACTAAAGTTGCATCTTCAAAAAACATTTCATAAAAATCTCCTAAACGATAAAATAGAATTACGTCTGGATTTTCTCTTTTTGTTTCAAGATACTTTTGCATCATAGGACTTACTTTTGTTATATCTACATCATGACTATTCATACTACCACATCCAGTATTTATTTTAACAAAAAAGTGAAAAGAAGTCCAATAAAAAAAGGCAAAATGCCTTTTATCTTATTGCTTAATTACTATATCAAATTCAGCTAACATCTTCAAACAGGCATAATAACTATTTATTTAATAAATTGGAAAATCGCTCTTCTTTTTGCTTTGCGTGAGAAGAATCATAAAATATAATATTTCCTTTATGATTTTTTTGTTTAATATGAAATCGCTGCAAAAGGATGCCTAATCTTTTGGAAATTCCCTCTTTGCTTTCACAAAAGTGTACATGCCCTAACACATTTGTTATTTCTTCTTTTATAATCGGAAAATGAGTACATCCTAAGACAATTGTTTCATATCCCTGATAAGGAGTTAAATATTGTTTTAAGTATTCTCTTATTTTATCATAGTTTTCTTCTTCAATTAAATGTGCAAGACCATTGCAGAAAAGAATTTCTGTGTCAGGATTATGATAAGAATGGTACAAACTATTCCATAATTCACTATGAAATGTACCATTTGTCGCCATAACAAGTGTTTTTGTATTTGGGTACTTATCATATGCCACTTTGATTGCAGGCACTGTCGCGATAAAAGATGTGTTTGGAAACTGATTTCTTAAATATTCAACCGCAATTGTACTTGCAGTATTGCATGCAATGACAATAATTTTACAACCTTTTTGAATTAAAAATTCTACAATATTTTTTGTAATTATTTTAATTTCTTCTTCTGTTTTTTCCCCATAGGGGTTATGGATGGAATCACTATAGTAATAATAATCTAAATTTGGATAATCTTTCACTAATTCTTTTAAAATAGTGACTCCACCAATACCAGAATCAAATACTCCAATCATTCTAAAATTGCCTTAATTCTTCTTACTCCAGCAGAAGAAGCTTCCTCTTTTTTAATCTTAAAATGACCTAATACTTTTGTATTCTCTACATGAGGCCCTCCACATATTTCTTTGCTGATTTCTCCAATTTGATAAACGGTTACAAGATCAGGATAACGTTCTGGGAATTGGCATTCTGCACCCGATTTTAATGCTTTTTCTTTTTCCATTTCATAATGAGTTACTGGAATACCTTCCTGAATCCATCCATTTACAATTTCTTCCACTTTCTGCTTTTCTTCCTCTGTCATTTTGTGGTCACATGGGAAATCAAAACGCATTCTTTCATCTGTAATATTCGATCCCATTTGATGAGATTCAGGCCCAATAACAAGTTTTAAAGCAGCATTTAATAAATGAGTTGCGGTATGATATTTGGTATTCATTTCACTATCAGAAGCAAGTCCACCCTTAAATCTGCCAGTTGCCCCTGCTCTTGATTTTTCTTGATGTTCTTTGAATTTTTCTTGGAACCCTTTGATATCAACACGAATCCCTTTTTCTTTTGCTAACTCTTCTGTTAGTTCAATTGGAAATCCAAAGGTATCATATAGATGGAAGGCATCTTCAGCATTCATTTCTGTATCTACTTTTGAAAGGATCTTATCAAATTCTTTTAATCCTTTTTCTAATGTTTTACTAAATTTTTCTTTTTCCTTATGTAAAACTTCTAATATCCAATTTTCATTCTTTTCTAATTCTTTATAATAAGACTTATAAGAATCTATAAACATTTTTGCGATGACTTGATCAAAGTCAGAATGAATATCGATATTGATTCGATTTGCATAACGAATGACTCTCCTGATTAACCTTCTTAAAATATATCCTTGATCCGTATTACTTGGAGCAATTTTAGACTCATCTCCAGCAATGATTACAACAGCTCTTATATGATCAGCAATAATACGCATTGCACGTTTTACCTCTTCTTTTTCGTAAGGTAAGCCTGATATTTCTTCTAATTTTTTGATAACTGGTTTAAAAATAGAAGTTTCATAATTATCATTTACTCCTTCTAAAACAGCAGTAATTCTTTCTACTCCCATTCCAGTATCGACATTTTTTTTCGTAAGCGGTGTAACTGTTCCATCGCCATTTCCATTGTATTGTGTAAATACATTATTCCAAATTTCTACCCAACGTTTATCACTTGGATCAAATTCTTCTGGCACTTCTTCTTCACTTCTGAAATAGAATATTTCGGTATCTGGTCCACAAGGCCCTGTACCACTTCCAAGTGCCCACCAATTATCCTCTTCTCCAAGATAAGCAATTCTTTTTTCAGAAATTCCTAAATTCATCCAAATTTCAGCACTTTCTGTATCTTTTGGAACTGTATTATTTCCTTTAAATACAGTAACGGCAAGTCTTTCTTTTGGTAATTTTAATACACTTGTTAAAAACTCAAAACTCCATGTAATGGATTCCTTTTTAAAATAGTCTCCTAAAGACCAATTCCCTAACATTTCAAAGAAGGTATGATGATAAGAATCTCCTATTGCATCTAAGTCATTACTTCTAAAACATTTTTGAACATCACATAGCCTTGTTCCTAATGGATGTGGTGTTCCCATTAAATAAGGAATAAGTGGTTGCATTCCAGCTGTATTAAAAAGAACAGTTGGGTCATTTTCTGGAATAATTGGGCTACTTGGAATAATTTTATGTCCTTTACTTTCAAAAAATTTTAAATATTGATCTTTTACATTCATAGTATCTCTCCTTCTTTTTGTAAGATTTCTTTTACTTTTTCTTTTAATTCTTCTAATGTCCCATTGTTATCAATAACATAATCATAATCATGAAAATCATCTAAACCAGTTTCTGTTAAATGGTGTTGTTGTTTTTCTGTTAAGTTATTTTCAACATCTCGTATTAAATGTAGGTTTGAAACAGATTCAAATCTTTTTACAGGAGTTAATACTTCTTCCTTTAATCTAGCATCTGTTATAATGATAATTTCGTAAAAATATGAATAAACTTCGATATCTTCCATGACTCTTCGAATAAGCATTTCAGAATCAATTTGTTTTCGAATTAAAGTAGTTCCTAGTTCTTGAAGTAATTCCCTTGGTTTGGTTTCATCACTACCATCCCAATTGCTGATTTTTTTGGCATAATCTTTTAATGTGGATGCATACGCTAGAAAAATAATTTTTTTATCCGGAAGCAATTCTTTGATATAATTTGCAACCGTATCTTTCCCGCTTCTAGCTTTTCCAGATAATACATATATTTTTTTTAATTGTTTTTGAAATTCCATAAAAACCTCCTTAAATAAGAAAAACCACGGGCAATTCTAGGAACGAAAAGCCGTGGTACCATCCTAATTCTTTCTTTTGCATTGATAACGAAATGACCCGGTTTGTTTTCAAACACTGAAAAAGGAGCTTCTATTATTCTTTTTATCTATTTTCACCAGCCATAGACTCTCTACAAAAAAGGGATAATATACTAATCTTTTTCTTCGCTTTCTTGATACTCCTTTATTATGCCATATTTTTCATTAAAATACAAGAAAATTGTTTTTACAACAGCAATAATTGGCGTAGATACTAACATTCCTACAATACCCCAGAAGTATCCAAATAATAAAAGACCTACGATAATGGTAACTGGATGCAATTTCGTCGTTTTACTCATAATAAATGGTTGAATAAAGTTTCCTTCTGTAAATTGAATAACTGCAATCACAATAAGAGTAAATAGTCCAATTGTAGGACTTTGCGCAAAACCTACAATAACTGCAGGTGCCCCTCCAATATAGGGACCAGCATATGGAATAATATTGGTAATTCCACAAAACAGTCCAAACAATAATGGCGCCTGTAATCCTGTAAACGATAATCCTAAACTAGTTACTAAGAAAATAGCAGTACAATCTAAAATTGCTCCTTGTACATAACTTCTTAAAGAGGTATTCATCTCATAAATTAAAGCTTTTGCATCTTTTTTGTATCTAGAAGGTACATAACTTGAAAAATCAATCTTATGAAACCCTAATAATAAATAGAATCCTATAATTAATCCTACTAAGAATACCCCTAGTCCACTCATAAAATTAGAAATAAAGGTAACAATGGTAGATGGAAGATCAGTGGTTAGTTCTGTCGCAAAGGTTTCTATATGAGCAAAGATTTCATTTTTAAAATGAACCGTATCAAATCCTTTAATTTGAATCTTATTAAGAATTCCATCTAACCAATTTTGAATATTATCAAATATAATAGGAATGGTTTTCGCAAAATCATTAATTTGCGATGCTAACATAGGGAATACCATACGTATGACAATATAGATACTTCCTAATAATAAAACATAAGTGATAAAAGTACCAATTCCTCTTCTAATCCCCTTCTTTTGTAAATATGTTACAAATGGATCAAATAGCCATGCAATTAGAAGTCCGATAAAAAATGGAGATAAAATCTTCAAAACGGTTAATAAAAAATGATAAATTTTCCATTCTTTCCATATTAAAGTACTTGCATATACCGCTACAATAATCAATAAATATACTAATATTTTTAAAGTTTTTTTTGATAATAAAATAACTTCATTTAAATTTTCTTTATCTAATTCTTCTTTTTTCTTTCGAAACATAGGATCCCTCACTATTACTATTTTATTCTATCCAGAGAAAAAAGGTTCAAAGACCTTAAACACTCATTAATTCAGTTTCTTTTTCTTTAAATTTTTGATCTACAATTCCATTATATTTATTAATGAGATCTTGTACATCTTTTTCTCCAGCTTCTTTTTCATCATCTGTAATTTCTAATTTTTTTAATGCATTATTAGCATCTTGCCTAACATTACGTAGTGCAATTCTGCATTCCTCCGCAATTGTTTTAGCTTGTTTTACATATTCCCTTCTTGTTTCTTCAGTAAGTGCAGGAATATTCAAAAAGATTGCTTCTCCGTTATTATTTGGTGTTAATCCAATATTTGCTTCGTAAATCCCCTTTTCAATTGCTGACAAGCAAGATTTATCAAACGGTTTAATCATTAATTGTCTTGCTTCTGGAACCGAAATCGTTGCCAGTGATTTTAAAGGTGTATCTGCTCCATAGTAATTTACCATTACCGCATTTAAAATAGCAGGATTTGCTCTACCAGCTCTTATGTTTAATAAACGTTTATCAAAGTTTTCAATCGCATGCTCCATTCCTAATTCAGCTTCCATTAAAATATCATCCATAGACTCATCCTCATTTCTAGTTACATTATAGTATATTTTAAAAAAAGTTTCAACAAAAAAGAACCGATTTATGGTTCTATTAATTGAAGATTCTTATTTTTTTAAAGAATGATAAGAAATACTTTCACTATCTTTTTTAAGTTTTAAAATTTTTTGTTCAAATTCCTCATCCATTTTTTTAAGTTCTAATGCACGATTTCTTTTTAAATTGAAATCCATTTTTCTAGTAATTTTGCTAATTTCAAAGTCTTTATAATGAGTCATGTATTCTTTTACTTGAAGAAGTGGTAGCTCATGTTCTTTATCAAAATCATTTCTACTTGCGAATAAACTAATTCCATAATCATTCATTTGTTTTTTTTCTGGAATTGAAACACGAAATAATTTATCTTCTGGTTTCACATAGACTCTTTGAAGTGATTTGATTTCAAATACATGAAGTGGTGTTTTTACAACGACTGTAGGAATCTTTCCTAATTCTCCGTTCTTTTTATTAAAATAATTACAATCAATAAAATAAAATTTCATAAATATCCCCTCTCAAGTGGTGTATTATATCACAACTTTAAAAAAAAGCAAACTAAAATAGCAATTTCTTGCTATTTCAATTTTTCAATATCAATTCCTTTTAAAACACAAGTTGCTCCATATCCTTCGTTGGATTTTTTAATGGCACTTGCTCTAAAACTATCTTTTGAAGATTTTTCAGCTTCAATATCAAGGTTTTTAAGTGTCATTACGAATTTTAATGTCATTGCATTATCATCTGCTTCTAAGTGATAAGTTACATTTTCTGTACCTTGATTTTTTTCTGTTTCTTCTTGTGCTTTTTTATATTCCTCATACAATTCTTTTGTCGTAAACTTTTGTGTAGTAGTGATTGTATACCCAGTGGTATATTGATCTTTATCAAAGTTATAAACAATCACATTTTGTCTTTCCATAGATTCTGTTTTTTCAGAAGGTGTTGTACATTCCATAGTAAAAGTAGAATCTTTAGAAGAATTGCCACATGCTGTTACACCAAAAAGGAAAACAAGAAGAAATAAACTATATAATACTTTCTTTTTCATAAAACTCTCCTTATTTTTGATATTTTTTAAGTTCTCCCATTCTTGAAGTTGGAACAAATCCATCTGGAGCTGCAACTAAATCTGGGATACGATTTACAATTGTTGCACAAGTAAGTTCAACTGTAGCTGGTCTTTCAATCACTAAATGAGTATTTGGTTCTCCAATTACTTCCCAATTGTTACAATCAAAGTCATCTTTTGAATATACTTTACCAACACATTCTGTTTCTAAAGTAACTCCTTCTTCAGTAGTCGTTGTAACTACCGCTCTCATTCCAGTACATACTCCTTTTGGAACCGTCATTCCTAAAGTAGAAGATTCAATATCTTCAGTATGATAGGTTGGAATACATTGTTGAGATTGTCTAATTACATGATATCCTAATTTATCACATAACCATCCGTTTACATTCCACATATAACTTGGTAAATACTTACCGCTTTCAATTAAAGCATTTCTTTCTTCATCAGAAATATTATCAACACTTGCAATTTCTTTTTCAAATTGTTCTGTAGTAAATCCTGCACCATGCGCTTTTGCAAGAGCCATTCCATAATCTTCTACATTATAAGAACTACTTCCTTTAATTTTAGTAATTGTTTGAGTAGATCCAGCAATCGTTGAAATTAAATTTCCCCAGTAAGCATCTTGATATCCACTTCCTGTAATCGTACAATGATTTTCTTTTGCTAAACGATCAATTTCCTTTGTTAATGTAGGATTTGAATTCATTGGATAGAATGCTTCTTCACAAGTTGTAATAGCATTTACTCCAAGTCTTGCACATAAGAGTAATGGTTCTCTTAAATCCTCTAATAAACTCATTGTTGTAATGATAACAGCATCTGGTTTTGCTTCACGAATAACAGTTTCTGCTTCTTTTGCATCACGGATAACAACTCCTTTTGCGTCTCCACCCATTACAACACTGATATCTTTTCCAATAATATCTGGATTGATGTCAATCGCACCAACAATCTCCCAATCATTTTCATATACATATCTCATGGTGTAGGCACTCATTTTCCCACATCCATATTGAACAACACGATATTTGTTCATAACTTCACTCTCCTTTTATACACCCATTATAACAAAAAAAGACCTCACGGTCTACTTTCTTTTAAAAATTTTTTTAATTGCTTGACTATAATAGTTTACAGTATTTTCATCCATCTTTGAAGTAATCGTTTCCAACTTTAATTCATCCAATGGATCCAAATTTGCATCCATATAGGAAACTTCATTATGTTTATTCAAATCCTTTTCATTGACAAGTAATAAATATCCAGTTCGTTGATATTTTTCCCAATTAAAATCAGGAAGTTCAATAATGGGACTTTCTTTAATGGAAAATACTTCATGATTTGAACGATCTTCATGAAGACCAAAAATTGATTTTCTTACAATGATTGGGTTAGATTTAATATACCCAAGACCTTTTTGAAAAATCATACATTTTACTTTGTAAAACTTCATATGCTCTCCTTATAAATATTTATTAAACTTTTTGATTTCTTCTTGATCTTCTAAATTTGTTTGTGCTAATTCTTCAAAAAGTTTTTTCTGCTCTCTGGAAAGTTTTTTTGGAGTTACGATATTCATAATAATATACATATCTCCTTTTCTTCCACTATTTGCGTCTTGTACCCCTTTTCCTTTTAATCTCTGTTTATCGTTATTGGATGTGCCAGCTGGTATTGTTAAAGTTCCATTCCCATATAGTGTAGGAATTTCTCTTTTCCCTCCTAATACGGCCTCTGCCATAGTAATAGGGACTCTTAAATAAATATCATTTTCATCCCTTACAAAGATTGGATGCTCATCCACTTGAAATTCCAAATATAAGTCTCCATTGGAACCTCCATTTTCTCCTGCTTCTCCTTTCCCAGGAATACGAAGTTGATTTCCAGTATCGACTCCAGCTGGAACTTTTACTTCCAACTCTTTTTTCACTCTTATTTTACCATCACCACGGCAAGTTTTGCAAGTGGAATCATATGTTACACCAGTTCCATGGCATTTTGAACAAGTCGTTCTAGACATAAAGGTACCAAACATGGTTCTTTGTTCCGTGGTAACGGTACCACTTCCATGGCAAGAAGAACATGTGGATTCTCCGTGTCCACCTTTTCCATTACAATCTGGACAGTTTTCAGTAGTATCTACGGTAATCGTTTTTTTTGTTCCAAAAACAGCCTCTTCAAAGGTTAAATGCATTTGAACGAGACGGTCTCTTCCTCTTCTTGAACGATTCCCTCTATTTCCACCAAATCCGAATCCGCTTCCCCCAAAGGAACCACCAAATAGATCACTGAAAATATCACTGAAGTCAAATCCAGAAAAATCATATCCTCCAGCTCCATTATTGGAAAATGCTGCATGTCCAAATTGATCATATTGTTTTCTTTTGTCGGGATCAGATAATACTGCATAGGCTTCTTGTGCTTCTTTAAATTTTTCTTCCGCATCTGGTTCTTTTGAAACATCAGGATGGTATTTTTTGGCTAATTTACGAAATGCACTTTTGATTTCTGCATCACTTGCAGTTTTACTAACTCCTAAGACCTCATAATAGTCTTTTTTATTCATATACTTCACTTCCTTACTTGTTTAATAATGATTTCATTTCTTCTAAGGTTTCATGGAACATCGTAATCGCACTTTCAATGACTTTTGGATTTTCAATATCTACTCCAGCAACTTTCAATTCGTCTACCGGATACATACTTCCTCCTGTTTTTAAGAATTTTAAATAGTTTTCTAAAGCATGTTCTTTCCCACTTAAAATGCCATTTACAATATAACATGCAGCAGATAATCCAGTTGCGTATTTATAAACATAAAACCCATAATAGAAATGTGGAATTCTTTCCCACTCATATTTTATTTTATCATCTACTACGACATTTGGTCCAAAATATTTTTGATTCAATTTTAAATAAGCGTCACATAATACATCATTTGTTAATGCTTCTTTTTGTTCTCTTTTTTGATACATGTCCCTTTCAAATTCTGCAAACATAGTTTGTCTAAAGATGGTTCCTTTAAATAATTCTAATAATCGATTTAAAATATATAATTTGGAATCTTTATCTTCAAACTTTTTTAATAAGAATTTTGCTAATAAGAGTTCATTTACTGTAGAAGCTACTTCTGCAACAAATATTTGATAAGAAGAATATTGATAAGGATTGTTTTTACATGAATAATAGGTATGCATAGAATGTCCTAATTCATGAGCCAAAGTAGAAACATCATTTAATTTCCCTTCAAAATTTAATAAGATATAAGGATTTGTATCATAAAATCCAGAAGAATATGCTCCACTTCTTTTTCCTTTGTTATGATATTTATCAATCCATCTTTCATCAAAAGCTTTCTTTAAATTTGTAATGTAATCTTTTCCTAAAACACTTAATCCTTCTAAAACCAATTCTTTTGCTTCATCAAACGTATAATGGTCTAATTCTTTGATTTCAATTAAATCTGTATAAATATCATATAAATGAAGTTCATCCAGTTTTAAAACTTGTTTTTTTAAGTCATAGTATTCATATAATACATCTAAGTGTTTATGTACCGTATCAATTAGATTATCATATATTTTGGTATCAACATGATCACCAAATAAAGATGCTTCTCTAGCACTTTTATAGTTTCTGATTTTCGCTAAAGCGATATTACTATCTATATCCCCAACATAAGTAGAAGTAATGGTATTTTTAAAAGAGGCATAAGTATCATACATTAAATCAAATGCTTCTTTTCTTACTTCTCTATTTTTACTTGATAAATAGACAGAATAATTACTATCTGTTAAAGGAACTTTTTTTCCTTCTTCGTCGTGAATCGTCCCATATTCCATATCAGAATCTGTTAACATTTCATAAGTTTCAGAAGACTTTGATAATGAATCCATCAATATAGAAAGCATTTTTTCTTTCTCTTCGTCTAAAGTATGCTCTTGATAACGATAGATATTTTGAATCATAAATTCATATTCTTTTAATTTAGGTTCTTGTTTCATGTAGTCTTCAATGATAGCATAATTGGTTTTCATAAAAGAAGGAATTACAAAAGACGTATATTCTTCATATTCTGTTCCTACATCACTTAGTTCAGATGCCATTTTTTGATACTTTGTATTGGTTGTATCAGCATCTAAATTTAAATGAGCATAATAATATAATTTTGTCATCAAACGATTTACTTTTTCATCATATTGGATATATTCCAATAATCTTTTAGAACTAGACAAAAAATCTTTAAAAGAGGATGCCTTCTTAATCTTTTTTTTTAATACATCGAAATTTTGATACCATTCTTCATCATTTTGATAGATTTTTGTTAAATCCCATTGATCTTCAATTTGAACTTCATTTCTTAATTTTATTTGTTCCATAAGTTCTCCATTTCTTTATAATAAGGGAAAAGTCCTAGCAAAAGCTAGGAACTTCCCAACAATTATTTTTCTTCAAATTCAGCATCTTTTACATCATTGTTTTTTGGTTCTTCTGTTTCATTTGAGGAACTTTGATTTGCTTTTGCAGCTTCTTCATAAACTTTAGAAGCAAATGCCATAGCTGTTTCTTGTAATGTATCTTTCTTTTTCTTAATATCTTCTACATCATTTTTTTCAAGTGCTTCTTTTAATTCTTTGATTTCTTTTTCTGCTTTTTCTTTATCTTCTTTTGATACTTTATCTCCTAAATCTTTTAGAGATTTTTCCGTTGCGAAAATTAATTGTTCTGCATCATTTCTAGCGTCTGCTTCCTCTTTACGTTTTTCATCTTTTTCCTTATTTGCTTCTGCTTCTTTAACCATTTTATCAATTTCTTCATCTGTTAAATTAGTAGAAGAAGTAATGGTAATTGATTGCTCTTTATTGGTTCCTAAATCTTTTGCTTTTACATTAACGATACCATTTGCATCGATATCAAATGTAACTTCAATTTGAGGAACTCCTCTTGGAGCTGGTGGGATATTCGTAAGTTCAAATCTTCCAAGTGTTTTATTGTCTGCAGCCATAGGTCTTTCTCCTTGTAAGATATGAATATCTACAGCAGGTTGATTATCAGCAGCTGTTGAGAATACTTGCGATTTACTAGTTGGAATAGTAGTATTTCTTGGAATTAATGTAGTAAATACTCCTCCTAATGTTTCAAGTCCTAATGACAATGGAGTAACATCAAGTAATACAATATCGTTTACTTCTCCTGTTAATACTCCACCTTGAATAGCAGCACCCATCGCAACTACTTCATCAGGGTTTACTCCTTTTGATGGTTCTTTTCCAAGTTCTTTTTCAATTAATTCTTGAACTTTTGGAATACGAGTAGATCCCCCTACTAATAATACTTTATCAATGTCTTTTGCAGTTAATTTTGCATCTTTTAAGGCATTTCTTACTGGTGTTAAAGTACTTTGTAATAAATCATCTACTAATTCTTCAAATTTTGCTCTTGTAAGACTTAATTCTAAGTGTAAAGGTCCATCTTCACCTTGTGAAATGAATGGTAGAGAAATTTGCGTAGTCGTCATTCCACTTAAATCTTTCTTTGCTTTTTCAGCAGCATCTCTAAGTCTTTGCATAGCCATTTTATCTTTACTTAAATCAACACCATTTTCTTTTTTGAATGTTTCAAGTAAATATTCTACGATACGATGATCAAAGTCATCTCCACCTAAATGGTTATTACCTGATGTTGCTTTTACTTCAAATACTCCATCACCAAGTTCTAGAATGGAAACATCGAATGTTCCTCCACCTAAGTCGTAAACTAGAATTTGTTCAGAATTATCTTTATCAAGTCCATATGCTAAAGATGCAGCAGTTGGTTCATTGATAATACGTTCTACCGTAAGACCAGCAATTTTACCAGCGTTTTTAGTAGCTTGTCTTTGTGCATCATTGAAATAAGCTGGAACTGTAATAACAGCTCTATCTACTTTTTCTCCTAAATAGTTTTCTGCTGTTTTCTTTAAATCAGAAAGAATCATCGCACTAATTTCTTCTGGCGTATAATCTTTTCCATTTACATGAACTTTTTCAGAAGTTCCCATTAATCTTTTTACAGAAGAAACGACTTCTGGATTTGTTACAATTTGACGTTTTGCAGCATCTCCTACAATGATTTCTCCATTTTTAAATGCAACTACAGATGGAGTAGTTCTATTTCCTTCTGCATTTGCGATAACTGTGGCATTTCCTGCCTCTAACACGGAAACACAACTATTTGTGGTTCCTAAATCGATACCTATTACTTTACTCATAAATAATCACCTTTCCTTATTCACTTACTTTGACCATGGCTGGTCTAATAACTTTGTCTTTTAATAAATATCCTTTTTGTAATACTTCTACCACCATTCCAGGTTCTACCCCTTCTACTTTCGCAGTCATAACGGCTTGATGGTAAGTTGGGTCAAATGGTTTATTATATCCATCAATTGCTTTGATTTCATATTTATTCAAAGCACTCACTAAATGGGAATAAATCATTTTAAATCCTTCTAAAAATTTGGACAATTGATCATCTAAATTAGTATCATCCATTGCAATTGCTCGTTCAAAATTATCAACGATTGGAAGAAGTTCTTTTGCGATATCTTCATTGGAATATTTTAATAATTTTCCAACTTCTTCATCTTTTCTTTTCCGATAATTAATTAATTCAGCATTTGCACGAAGTACTTTTTCATCCGCTTCTTTTAAAGAAACTTTCATCTTTTCTACTTCTTCTTTTAAAGAAACGATTTCTTTTTTGTAACGTTCTTTTTTCTTTTTTTCTTTTCCTGATTGTACTTCATTAACGTTTTGTTCTTGTTTTTCTTCTTTCATACGTCACCTCTCTATATGTTCCTTAATGTAATCCAATAAAGTAATTACCCTATCGTATTCCATTCTTTTAGGTCCTACTATCGCGATTGTTCCTTCCATACCATCAACATGGTAGGTTGTCTTAATCACTGTCATATCATCATCAAAATCATTTTCCGATCCAATATAGATATGAGTACCTTCTTCATCTGATTCAATCTTCTTTACCATTTCCTTATCTTCAAATTTTGAAACAATCTCTCGGATACGCTTGGTATCATTAAACTCAGGTAAGGATAAGATATTACTTGTACCATGCATTTTGATGTCTGTATCATTTGTGAAGGTATTAAATGCATTATAGAACGCATTGTATAAAACTTCATGTTGGCTTACTACTTTTTCAATGACTGGTTTTACTTCGAATTCCAGTTTTGAACTCACTTCATCAATTGGAGTTCCAACAATCAATTTATTAATGATATCAACTGTTTGCTTGATTTCACTAATAGAAACTCGTTCTTCCATGTTTAAATTTCTGTGTTCCACATGGCCTTTATCCGTAATGATAATCGCAAGCATCTTTTGCTCATCTAATGGAACTACTTCTACTCTGCTAACTCTGTTTTCTTTGGAAGACGCTCCAAGAACGATCGCAGTATAATTAGTTAAATCAGAAACAATTTCCATACTTTTAGTAATCGCATCTGATAGTACCAAAGAATGATTATGAAAAATTGTTTGAAGCTTTAACATATCTTCCCCAGATAAATCTTTAGGAACCATAATATGATCAACATAATAACGATATCCTTTTTCTGAAGGAACTCTTCCAGAAGAAGTGTGCGTTTTTTCAAGTAACCCTAATTCTTCTAAAAAACTCATTTCATTTCGAATGGTTGCAGAAGAGCAATCCAACAAATCACATAAAGATTTGGATCCAACTGGACGTGCTGTTTTAATATAATCTTCTACAATATATTTTAATAATGTAGTCTCTCTTTCACTTAACATACTTCACCTCTAGCACTCCCAATCTTTAAGTGCTACTGTCATTATACTATCCTATGTTAGCATTGTCAAGACATGAGTGCTAATTATTTAAAATTTTTTTAAATGAATAAGAAATCATTTTACGTACAAAACAAAAAGGAATATTCGCAGATATTCATGCAATGGAATCGAATCGATTCCTTTTTTTTGAAAAAAATGATACAATATGTAAGGAGAGTGATAAAATGGATTGTTTATTTTGTAAAATTATAGAAGGAAGTATCGATTCTTTTACATTATATGAAGATGAGGTTGTAAAAGTATTCTTAGATGCTTATCCAGATGCTCCTGGACATTTATTAATTATTCCAAAGAAGCATATTTTAGATTTGGATGATATGGATTCAAATACTTGGAATCATATTTTTCAAATTATACAAAAAATGAAAAAGAGATTAGAAGAAAAGTTACATGTAGATGGTGTTACATTAATTCAAAATAATGGAATGGTACAAGAAATCAAACACTTTCATCTACATATGAAACCTTTTTATAAAGAAAAAAAGGAACTTTCAAAAGAAGAAGTATTTGAATTATTAAAAGAAGACTAAAAAAAGTTCACACGAGAGTGTGATCTTTTTCTTCTTTTGGAGAAATTAAAAGTTCTTGCTTTAACACCGATAAGTATTCCTTTTTAATACTTGGAAATTCTTGAAGCAAATCATGATAATTCGTTTGAAATAAAACTTCTTTTTTTTCTTTTAGTTCTTGATTGATATTTTCTATAAGAGCTTGGTAATCTTCTAATCGGATGGAAAACAAAGATGGTAAAGGATAATGATAAGTATCAAAAAACTCCTTTTTTAAAGCATTATCTAAACAAAACTCTCTTGTATAGTATTCTGCTACTCCTTTTTTTAATTGCCCAATAAAATAGTTTTCAAATAAATCTGAGGATTTCTTTTCAATCGGTAAAATGGAATAAAACAATTCATAAATGCCTCTTGTTAAATAATACTCTGAAAATGTTTTTCTATTTTTAATAAAATCATAAGATATTGAAACCCCTGAAGAAGAATTTATTTGAATTGGATAAATGGATTCATAAAGTTCTAATTCTTGAAGTTCTTCTAAAAATTGAGTTGCAGAATCTAACAAAAACTCTTGATTTATAGAATAATTTTGAATCATTTTCAATTGATCTTCCGTAAAAGTTGAACCATATTTTTCAACGATTTTATCTTTACTAAAAGATATAATTTCATCCATATGACGTTGCAGTTCTAATTTTTCTTCTTTTTTGAAAATATTCATACTACCATCCTCTCTTTTCAAAAAATTGGTTGATATCGGAAATCGAAAATCCTTTCTGATAAAGTTTTTCCTTCACTCTTCTTTTTAATTCCTCTTCCTCATATTTTTTGGATAGTTTTCGAATGATATGCTCTCCTTCTTTTTTGATTACATCATCAGAATCTGTCTTAGATTCATCAAAAATGCGTTGAATCATATCAGTTGAATAACCTTTATTTACACATTCAGTCGTAATTTTTTGTTTAAATAGATAATTCGAATACTTATGATTTCCTTGAATCTTTTTTTGAATATATTTGGTTAATTTTTTTTGGATTTCTTCCTCATCAATTGTATTCATTGCTTCTTCTATTATAGAATTTTCTAAATGATGCTCTTCTAATCCCTTTCGGATTAGATAAGGTCCTTCCATACTTAAATAGACTTTATCACTCACATATGCTTTCGCGAATGTAAGATCATTTAATAATCCATTATTTTTTAACTTTTGAATCATTTCATCTTTCTTAGAAGTTTCTACTTGTTCTTTTTTTAAGAATTCCTCTATTTCATAAGTACTTCTTAATTTTGTACTTATTTTTTTTACCATCTTATAATATAAATCATAATAATCCGTATCTTTTAAAAGTTGTTCTACTGAATCCACTTCTTTATGAAACAAAAGATTGTTTTCCAAAATCACGTTATCATAGGTTGCAAGTTCCTTGCCGTTGTCAAATTTTAATTTGTACTTCCCGTTTTTCATTTTTTTAATCTTTTCAATCTTCATGTTATCACCTATATACATTATAGCAAACAAATGTTCTTTATTCAAGAATTTTTATAGAAAAAATGTAAACAAAAAGATTTAGTCTTTTTCAATATGAACTAAATCTTTCATAATTTCTTCCAAAGCTCTTCCAATCGGTTTTTTGGAAACATACTCTTCTTCTTTCATTTGATAATGGCCAACTTGTTCCATTTCTTTTACACGCTTTGATACAATATTTACAAGTAAATACTTAGAGCCAACTTGGTTTAATAACTTGTCAATTGATGGGTAAATCATAAATTCACGCTCCTTTTTCTAACTTTATCATATACCGTTTTTTTATTTTTTTCAAGTATTTTTCATTATTCAGGAAGTTTTTTCACTTCTTCTTGTTTCATTATTTCAGTTTTTTTTATGACTTCTTCCTTTGGTTTATGAAGTAACTGATAAATAATATTCACAATTTCAAATAACGAATAAAGGATAATTACAAATCCTATAATGGTAAGTTCTAATGACTGCACTAAAATTTCAAATAAACCACCAGCAAATAAGATAATAGAAATTCCAAGAGAAACTTTCCATGCATCGTCTTTTTGATCTTTTAAAGTAAGTGCCACTTTTAAATGGACAATGGCACGATATAAAATCCATACTCCTGAGAAAACACGAAGTGCTAAATCAAGTGCTCCGTTGTTAAACATTAATATAACACCAATTACGACACTGATTACTCCACTATAGAATTCGGATACAAAGATATTCTTTTTTTCTCCTCTCCAAAATTGTACAAAGTAAATAAGACCTACAAATAAGAATATTCCTCCTACAATATAAGCAATAAAATCAATTACTCCACCAGGATTGGTAAATAATATAATCCCAATTAATAAAAACAAAATGGAAATTAATAAATTCATCTTCAATTCTTTTTTCATAAACTACCTTCTTTCTCTAATTTCCTTAATCCCTTTAAGATTTCTACCATAGCCCAAGTATCTTGTTTGCAATATTCAATCATTTTTTGATATTTTCTTTTGTAGGTTTCATCATCAAAAGAATCAAACAATGCATAAGTCGAGCTTGCATCTACTCCGTTTGCAACTTCCATTCCTTCATAAGTTAATTTACTAAAAACAGGAAGGACTTTTTTTATGGAGAATGATCCATTCATTTTTTCATCATAAAATACAAATTGTTTTGAGGTTTCTTTATCAAAACCTAATTGCTCATAAAACTTGGTATTACCTTTAATTAAATTCATCAAATCAAATATTTTTTCTCTCATTTGAAGTAAAGACTCTTGATACTCTGGATAAAGATGTGCTAATTCTTTCAATCTAGATTTCTCAAATGTGTCATTATATACCAATATCGTACCACAATCTTTTAAATCAATCAACTGAATTAGAGATTTCACTAAATCTAATCTGTGATCTTTTAAATCAGGAGCTAAGTACCCATAGTGATCTTTTTCTTTATCACATACCCCTGGTCTTCTTTCAATATGCAAAGAAAACTGAAAAACAGATTGGGTATAAGGGCTTTCTCCTTTTAACCTTGGAAGTGGACAAGGAAATGTTTCAAAATCCAAATGGTAAATCGGATATTTTATTTGATTGAAACCTTTTTTTAATTTTTTAAAATCAATGTATGGTTTATGAGTTGTTACCACTTCTTTTTGAACAATATTTTTCCATCTTGTTAAAGAAGAATTGGGAACTTGAGGAATGGAAACAAGTCCAAAGCTTACTAAATCATAAACGGATACTTTTTTATCTCCTAATAAAAAACCATGTTGGGAATCCAAATAAGAGAACACAGAATTTTTTTCTGGTATCTTTTTAAAACATATATCTGCATAGGAACATTCTGTTCTTTTCCCTTTCTCACAGTAAGGTCCAATTGGACAGTATGGAATCTCTTGATTGAAAATCCATCTTTCTACTTTTTCTTGATCTTTTTTAATAAGATCTTGTAACTCATAAGTAAGATTCGTAAAATCAAAATAGACAATCAATTCTTCTCCATTTGAATCGGTATCATAAAAGGGTTCCCCATTTTTTAGAGTCCCATCATATTCATAAGCATGATTTAATACTGCCAAATAATAACGTCTTTCTTTTTTTTCAGTTTGCTCAATAATCCATCTTTGAAACGCTAAATCATAAATATAATGACCTAAGTTAGAAAATCTACCAATTAATTTTTCTCTTTCTCTTTCATACAGATCTTTATCCATATAAGATTCAATTGGTTTTTCAAAGTCTTCTAACAAATGATAAATTCCATCTTCTCCTTTTTGAAAAATGGGTTCAATTAGTTTTCCTTTTTCTTTTTTTCCTAAAGATAGATATCCATTGGATGTAGTAGCTTTTACTTCTATAATGCGATCAATTTCTCCTACATTATAAATATCAACATAACATAAATAAGGGATATCTCTTTTATAACAAGTAAATCGTTTTTGATTTTTTGTATCTTTTGCATATAAAAAACTTCCATCAAAATACTTTTTCGCGATTCTCCCAGCTTCTAATTCTACGCGGTTATAATATGGAAGAAGAACATCAATTTCCTTTACTTCCCAATCCATTTCTTTTTCTTCTTCTAATAATTCTTCTTTATGATATTCCTCATAATTCATAGAAGCTTGATATTCTTCCATTTTCATAAAAGAAGCAACTTTAGGACATCGAATTAAATTCATGAATTTTGTTTTGGTAATTGCCATAAGTCACATCCTTCTAATAGTTTTTGATATTTTTCTTTTGGAAAGGAAGAAGTTTCTTTTTTTGCTTTTTCTAGTTCATAATAAATTGCATTCATTTGAATCAATTTTGAAGATTGTTTTCCTTTCACATTTAAAATGGATAAATCATCTAATATCACATAAGATTGAATAGGAATATCAGAAAAATTAGATAACAAATTTTTTTGAATGTAAAATGGATTTCTTCCTTTCTTTTTCTTCGAAACGAATTTCCAATAAGTGAGTGTTTTTTCAGAAACATTTCCTTCTATATGCATCCCCTTTTTTTCAAAAAAGGAAAAAGCATAACATCCAAAAGAAGTTAATGCGACAAGATCCATTTCACTAAAAAGAAAAAAGGAAGCATCAGAATCACTCTCTAGAATTATTTTTTTTAATACTTCAATACTTACATTGATTTTTTCTCTTTTTTGGAAAACTCCAAAATCATGAACCCCATATTTTTTATAACGATATATCATGTCTCCTATGATATAGATGAAAACCATTAATAGAAAAGGCCATGCAACCTGAAAACTCACTTTAATAAACAAAAGTATCGTACAAAGAATAATTGCTAATGTAAGCATAAATCACCTACTTAATTACTTCATAAATCAAAGGAGTTTGATTCGTAAAATCATTTTCAATTGAAAAACAATTGATTAAATCATTTAATTTAACATCTTTTTTGTTTAAATATACTTTCATAAGTTCTTCATTTTCTAAGACAAAATCTCCTACTTTTTTAGAAAGTACAATTCCTACTCCATAGTCAATCTCATCTTCTAAAGTTTCTCTTCCAGCTCCCATTTGATGAACTAGAATTCCTAACTTATATGCATCAATGTGATTTACAATTCCATTTTTAGAAGATTTAATCGAAAACACTTTAGGTGCAAAAGATAAGTTTTCGATCTCTCCACCTTGTGCTTTTACAAACTTTAAAAAGGTATCATAAGCACTTCCATCTTTTAAATGAGTTTTCACTAATTTTTCTGCTTCTGATATAGAAATATCTAACCCCATAGAAACCATATATTTTCCGAGTTCTATAACAATTTTTTTGACATCTTCTGGTCCTTTATCTTGAAGGACATCCATTGCTTCTTGAACTTCTAAAGCATTCCCAATTGCAAAACCTAAAGGTTCACTCATACGAGTTAATACACATACGGTTTCTTTTCCATGTTCTTTTCCAATATGAACCATATATTGTGCTAAAGTTCTAGCATCTTCCAATGTTTTTACTAAAGCGCCTTCTCCTACTTTTACGTCAATGACAATCTTATCAGCTCCAGAGGCACATTTTTTACTCATGATACTACTTGCAATTAAAGGAATGGATTCTACTGTTCCGGTTACATCACGAAGTGCATAAAGTTTCTTATCTGCGGGCACTAAATTTCCGGATTGAGAAACCAAAGCAAAACCAAGTTTATTTACTTGATTGATAAATTCTTCTTGTTTAAGTTCCACTTGAAATCCAGGAATAGATTCTAATTTATCAATCGTACCACCTGTATGTCCTAATCCTCTTCCACTCATTTTTGCCACTTTGACACCACAAGAAGCAACGAGTGGTCCTAAAATTAAAGTGATCTTATCTCCAACACCACCTGTAGAATGCTTATCTACTTTTCTTCCTTTTATTTTTGACAAATCAATTTGATCTCCACTTTTCAACATAACACCTGTTAAATCAGATGTTTCTTTATAAGTCATGCCATTTAAACAAATTGCCATTAATAACGCACTCACTTGATAATCTGGAATCTCTTTGTTTAAATATCCATCAATCACAAATTGAAACTCTTCTTTTGTAAGATCTTGTTTTAATCTTTTTTTATTGATAATATCAATCATATTCATATCATTTCACCTAGTTTCATTATAACATAGAACCAATAAAAAAAGCCACTATGTGACTTATTTTCTTGATAGTTTTTCGACTTCTCTTTTTGGGTTATTACATAATTGTTGATAAAGTTTTTTATGTTGTTTGATTTCCTCTAATATTTGAAAATCAATTTCTGAAATTTTCTTTTTATAAGGAACATCTTCTTCATTCACAACGCTTGTTTCCATTCCTAGTGCGTAATCAACTGGTAATTCTAGTAGATAAATCAAATCAAGAAACGTTTCTAATGTTGGAGTTCTCGTTCCATTTTCATATCCAGATACTGATACTTTTGTAACTCCTAATTCATTTCCTACTTGTTCTTGAGTTAGTCCTTTTTTCTTTCTAGCTTCTTTTACTCTATATCCTATTAGCATATAGTTCACCTCAATAAATTCATTATAAACAATGAATATTGAAATGAAAATGAAATTAACTAGATGTTAAGTTATGACAAATAGTCTATTTTTATAATTGAAGTTACTTATAAGTTAATGTATAATAAAAATGGAGATGATAGAATGAATACATTAAAAGAATTAAGACTTGAAAATCATTATTCATTAGCAGATATGTCTGAAATGCTAGGGATTTGTAAGACTTTTTATTGGCAAATTGAAAATAAAAAAAGAAGATTAAGTTATGAAATGGCTATTAAGATTGCGGATATCTTTCATAAAAAGCCAGATGAAATATTCTATGATGACATTAAAAAAAGGACTATATAGTCCTATTTTTTTCTGCCAGTTTGAATTTCATCTACCAATCTATCTTCAATTTGATCTACAGTAGAATTGAATTTACTTCGCTTTTTTAACATATCTCTTGTATATTGATCTGGTACTCGGTACATTCTTACATAACTAGGTAATGCCTTTTTTTCTTCCATATATTCTTCAGCAGTATAAGAGCGATAATCAATTAAATAAGTAAACAAAGAATTGATCTGTTCTTCAGAATATCCATTTTGAAGCATCTCTTTTCTTTTTTCTAACAAATCCATTGTAGTTCTTCTTTTTCCATTTTCAAAATAAGCAATACTTAAAACTGGGAATCGATTTAAAACATCTGGATGCTTTTTAATATAATTTGAATCGACAAATTCGATATCATGCGCTAAAGTATTTAGATCACCTCTTAAATCAAGAGATAAGTAAGAATCAAGAACGTCTTCATACCTTTTTCTATTTTGATTAATCTTTTCTTCACTATATACTTGGTATTTATTTGGAGCATATTTTTTTAAGAAAGCACATGCTTCTTTATAACCCATCTTTTCTGCATGATTTTCATGAAATAACAATTGATAATCTTTCAAATCTTTTTGACATAAATCTTGTTCTGGGTTCATTAAGTATTCATATAAAAAACTTTGGGCAAATAAATAAAATACTAAATCATAGTCTTCTTTTGAAGAATACTCTCCCATTTTTTCTCGATTCACAATCGTATTTTGAAATATATGTACAGCTTCATGAAAAACAGAACGAATTCCTCTTAAAAAAGCATTGGGATTACTGCTTCTTAATTGTTCAAATATTTCAGGATAATAAAACAATTCATAATAGTGATCATGATGTTTACAAGAAGCATCTACTTTATTTCTTGATTTCTTTGGAAATGTGAATACGATTTTTTCTTTTCTAGGTAAACGATTTATATATTGATTTACCATGAAAGTAATCAAAAACTTAATCTCTGTATCATTCCACTTTGTATTATTTTTTTTCATTAATTCTTTTGTACAAGACTCTGAAAGAGCCAAATCAAATTTATTAAAATAATCAATGGATTCCCAATTTTCAATCAGTTCTCTATAGGATTCCTCTATATAGTCAGGATTTATTTTTTTTATCAAAGTTTCATAAAACTTCTTTTTCATACCATCACCAAATTTATTATATCATAAAAAGCCAATTAAATGGCTTTTTGGTTTGAAGTTGGTTTTTATTTTTTTATTCTGCATTTTGTTTTTTCTTTTTTTCTTCTTTTACTTCTTCTTTTTCTTTTGAACTTAAAAATGTGACTCTTTCTACAATAAGTTGATTCGTCTTATAGTATTTTTCCCCTTCTTTTTCTCCTTGATAAGATCCTAAATGACCTTTTACGCCAATCAAATCTCCTTTTTTCACATATTGAAGGGTATTTTCAGCAATTCCTTGAAAAAGAGTACATTCAATAAAATCACTTTCATATTCTCCATCCATATTCTTATAGGGTTTTGTAACAGCTAATGTAATAGTCATAATAGATTTACCACTTTCCGTCTTATTTAACTCTGGGGTTCTAACGAGTCTTCCTACTAAAACAACATGATTTAACATCTCACACCTCCTTTCTTGCGCATACTATAGCAAACGAAAAAAGCCTTTACAAACAAGACTTTTTCTA
>CAMNAC010000003.1 GCA_946530475.1 uncultured Mycoplasmatota bacterium | reverse complement strand
TCATGGACCTCATGGTTTAATTGCAGGTATGACTGGTAGTGGAAAGTCAGAATTTATCATTACTTATATCTTATCCATGGCAATCAATTATCATCCTTATGAAGTACAGTTTATTTTAATTGATTATAAAGGTGGAGGATTAGCAGGAGCATTTAATAATCAAAACTTTCGATTACCTCATTTAGTTGGTACAATCACAAATTTGGATGCAAATGAAATCAATCGTTCCCTTGCTTCTATTGAATCAGAATTAAAAAGAAGACAGACTGCATTTAATCGTGCAAGAGAAATATCAGGGGATAGTACTATAGATGTTTATAAATATCAAAAGTTATATCGAGATGGAATTGTAAAGGAACCTATCTCTCATTTATTCATCATTAGCGATGAGTTTGCAGAATTAAAAGTACAACAACCTGAGTTTATGGCACAATTAATACAGACAGCACGTATTGGTCGTAGTTTAGGTGTACACTTGATTTTGGCAACTCAAAAGCCAAGTGGTGTAGTAGATGCGCAAATATGGAGTAATACACGTTTTCGAGTTTGCTTAAGGGTTCAAGAACAGTCTGACAGTAGTGAGGTTATTAAAAGACAAGATGCAGCTTATTTAAAACAAACTGGACGATTTTATTTTCAAGTAGGGTATAATGAGATATTTGTATTGGGACAAGCTGCTTGGGCTGGTGGAAAATATATTCCTTCTGATCACATTATTAAAAACATTGATAGTGATGTTGATGTTGTTAACCATATTGGTTATGTGATTAAATCAAATAGTCCAAAGAAAAAGAATGTAAACATTGCTTCTAATGGAGAAGAAATTACAAATATTGTAAAATACTTGGATTCTCTAGCAAAAGAACTAAATATTAAGCGTACTCAACTATGGTTAGACCGTATTCCAAATGACATTTATGTAAATGAATTAATTGAAAAATATCATTATCAGAAAAAGGAAAACGATCTATCTCTTGTAATTGGAGAATATGATGATCCTTCAAGACAGTCCCAAAAACTTTTAACGATTCCATTATCGGAAGAAGGAAATGCCTTAATATATGGAGTAGCAGGAAGTGGAAAAGAAAATGCAATCCATTCTTGTATTTATTCTTCTATGTTATTATATACACCAGAAGAAGTAAACTTTTATATATTAGACTGTGGAGCAGGTACTTTAAAAGCATATTCACAAGTTTCAATTGTAGGAGATGCAATCTCTACGGATAATATAGAGAAGGTAGAAAATCTTTTCAAATTGTTGAATACAGTCATTGAAGAAAGAAAAAAACTGTTTGCACAATATAATGGAGATTATATTTCTTATTTAAAGATTTCTGGAAAAAAACTTCCAGCTATGATTGTAGTTTTAAATGAATTTGAAAATTTCCATGAATTGTTTGAAGAATATGAAGAAAATTTAATTGATTTTACAAGAGATGCTTACAAATATGGAATATACTTCATTATGACTGCATCTACTCCAAATGGAGTTCGCTTCAAATTAAAACAAAACTTTAACCAATATTTTGTTTTACAACAAAACAACGATGATGATTATTCTAATATTCTAGGAAATGTTAACAAACAATACCCATCTAAAAATAACGGTAGAGGAATTGTAAAGTGGGATCAAGTATATGAATTCCAAATTGCTAGAATTTGTCCTGAAGATAAACTTCAAGAATTTATTTCGAAAGAAACAAGCATTTATAATCAAGCTCATCCTAATAAAGCATTATCCATTCCGACTTTACCAGAGGTTGTAAGTTACCGTGACATTGCATCAAGCTTTGGAAAAGATGGAAATCTAATTGTTGGAATCAGAAAAGATACTCTTACGGTCTCTGAATATGATTATAAGAAAAATCTAGTAAATCTTGTACTTGCACAGGATATAGTACAAACTTATTTACTAATTCAACCAATGATAAATGAACTTTTATGCTTGAAAGAACAAATAGTAGTTTTTAATACAGAGGATTATGAATTCGATAGCAGATACCAAAAATACTTACACTATTATGATTCAAAATATGAAGATGGTATTGAATATCTTTCTCAGATTGTTGATCAACTATATAAGAAGTATGTACAAAACAATTATCGATTGGATACTAATTTAAAACATTATACACTTGTAATAATTGGTACTACTAATCTTTTTGCTAGAATTTCCGCAACTGCAAGAACTAAATTTGAAACCATGTTAGAACAAGCAAAGAGTTTAAAAGTATTAGATGTTATTATATTTGATAATTCCAATAGTATTCACCGTTTTGAACTAGATAAATGGTATAAAAATACTGTCAATTCAAATGATGGAATTTGGATAGGAAATGGTGTATTAGAACAATACAGTATTAAAATTGCCAAACGAACAAATGATATGAAATTAGATTTACCAGATAATTTCGCATTTGTAATCCGTAGAGGAAAAGCAGTTTTAATCAAATTATTGGAAAAATTTGATATCAATTTAAAATAGAAAAAATGATAATTATCTTCATTTTTTCTTTTTTTTCGACAAAATATGACATAGGTATTACCCTATAATAAAACTAGAGGTGATACTATGGAAGTAATATTATTGAATTTTATGTTTGTTATGTTGCCTGTTTTGTTGTATTTATTTTATGTTGCGTTTAATCGTTCCTTTGGAAAAGAAGAAAATGAATTGTTTTTGGATTTAGCTTTATTAACATCTGTGTTTTTATCTTATCGATTTGGAGGGAATTTATTCTATTATGTGTGCCATATCCCTTTCTTATATGCTTTTCAAAAAAATCGTAAATTTGTTATGGGATATATTTTTATTCTTTCTTTTTTAACAGTTAAAAATAATCCTTATGTATTAATTGAATATAGTTTCTATTTTATAATCTATATTTTTATGAAAAAAAAGAAATATCAGATTCCTTTTTTAATAGTTTTAAAATGCTTTTTTCTAACTATATCAGATATTATGCCTTATTTTTTTATCACGATTTTATCTTTGATTCTTTTTCAAAAAGGAGAACGCATTTTAAAGTTTTCAATGAATCAAAAAGAATTAGAGCAAGAAAAACAAATGAAGGATTCTTTATTTAAAATCACTCATGAAATTAAAAACCCAATCGCTGTATGTAAAGGATATTTGGATATGTTTGATGTCAATAATCCAGAACACTTTAAAAAGTATATTCCCATTATGAAAGAAGAAATTGACAGAACTTTATTTTTACTACAAGATTTTTTATCAATTTCTAATATTAAAATGGAAAAAGATATCCTGGATATTAATTATTTGTTAGAAGAAGTGATGAGAAATTTCAAACCTATTTTAGTAGAAAAACAAATTCAAACAAAAATGGAATTGGTTGAGGAAGAAGTAGATATTTTTGGAGATTACAATAGATTGTGTCAAGTATTCATCAATTTAATAAAAAATAGCATTGAAGCAATTCATGAAAATGGGAAATTAGTAATTGAATCAAAAATTGAAAATGGAATTATAAGAATTAATATTATTGATAATGGATGTGGAATTGAAGAGGAAGTCTTACAAAAGATAAAAGAACCTTTTTTTACTACCAAATCAAATGGAACTGGATTAGGTGTTTCTTTGTCTAACGAAATTGTGAAAAAGCATCAAGGAAGTTTGAATTATGATTCAAAGAATGGAATTACAAAAGCAATTGTATGTTTACCTATTGTCAGTTTTTAAAAAAATATGTTAGAATGATGATGGTGAGAATATGAAAAAGTTAGTATTAGTACGACATGGAGAAAGTATTTGGAATTTAGAAAACAAGTTTACTGGTTGGACAGATGTTGGATTAAGTGAACGTGGAATTAAAGAAGCGAAAGATGCAGGAAAAGTGTTGAAAGAAAAAGGATATACATTTGATATTGCATATACTTCCTTTTTAACAAGAGCAAAAGATACTTTAGATTATATTTTGAAGGAAATGAAAATCAATATCCCAATTGAAAGTTCTTGGAGATTAAATGAGAGACATTATGGAGCACTTCAAGGACTAAATAAAGCAGAAACAAAAGATAAATATGGTGAAAAGCAAGTGTTACTTTGGAGAAGAAGCATGGATGTAAGACCACCTGCTTTAAGTCTTGATGATAAAAGGTATCCAGGTAATGACCCAAGATATCAAGAATTATCAAAAGAGGAATTGCCTTTATGTGAAAATCTTGAAGATACCATTAAAAGAGTTTTGGTATATTGGGAAAGTGATATTAAACCATCTATTTTAAATGGGAAAAAGGTGTTAATTGTAGCCCATGGAAATAGTTTGAGAGGCCTCATGAAATATTTAGATCAGATGACCGATGAAGAAGTAATTGACTTAGAAATACAAACTGGTAATCCAATCTGTTATGAACTAGATGATAATTTAAAACCAATTAGACATTACTATTTAAAATAAGGAGGAATTATGGAAAAATTAGATTATGAAAATTTAATAGGGAATCCTTTGAAAGAAGAAAATGGGAAACTAATTTTTACTTATGAAACGAAAGAAAAGAAAAAGGAAGAACCCAAAAAAGAAAAGAAGAAAAAATAGTTTTTCTTTCTTTTTTTTGGTATAATAACTATAAGAAGAGGGGATATTATGTTTTCATCAACCATTTATCAAAAAATCTATAAAAAAATAAAAAAATATGATACGATTGTGATCGCTAGACATACTGGTGCTGACCCAGATGCTTTAGCAAGTAGTATCGCATTGCGTGATATCATATTAAATACATTTCCAAAAAAGAAAGTATATACCGTAGGATTTCCCGTATCTAAATTTAAATATTTAGGGATATTAGATAAATTTCATGAAGATTTATATGAGAATTCTCTTTTGATTGTGACAGATACTCCTGATTTAAAAAGAGTAGATGGAGTGGTTCCTTCTAAGTTTAAAGATTCCATTAAAATTGATCATCATCCTTTTGTAGATAAGTTTTGTAATTTAGAATGGATTGACACGGCTTCTAGTAGTGCTTCTCAAATGATCATTGAACTTGTATTTCATACAAAATTAAAAATGACAAAAGAAGCTGCTGAAAAATTATATGTGGGAATCGTTTCTGATACCAATCGATTTTTGTTTTCCTATACTTCTTCTAAGACATTTGATTTAGTTTCTAAGCTAATCCAAACTACGCAAATTGAATTTACTAATTTATATGAACCACTTTATTTAAAGTCTATTAAAGAATCAAAATTTGAGGGATACGTAGCAGAACACTTCACCATTACGGAAAATGGGCTTGCATATTTAGTATGTACTCCAGAAATGTTAGAGAAATATGAGGTAGATGCATCCACTGCAAGAAATATGGTAAGTGAGTTTAATTATATTGATGAAATCTTAGTATGGATGATTCTAACCAATGAAAAATCAGGAGAAGCATTAAAAGGATCAATTCGTTCAAGAGGACCAATCATTAATGAAATAGCAGGTCATTTTAATGGAGGAGGACATTCCTTCGCAAGTGGAGTTCGTGTGGAAAATGAAGAACAATTCAAAGAATTATTAACGGAATTAGATGAAGGATGTAAAAAATATAAAAATGAACAAGAGTAGAAGCAATGCTTCTTTTTTGTTGTAAAAAGAAAAAAAATGTGATAAATTAATAATGTAGAGAATAGGTGATAATATGAAAAAAAGGGGATTCACATTAGTTGAATTACTTGCCACTATTTCAATTCTTGCTTTGATTGCAGTAATAGCAGTTCCTTCTATTTGGGGAATCGTACAAGATTCTAAAGAAAAGTCTCAAGAACACCAATTAGAAGAACTTTATAAAGCAGTAGATTTATACACAACTGATAGAGCTATTTCGCTAGATATAGATGAATATGCTTTTATTAGTGTTGGAGAATTATTTACAGAGAGTTATATAAATTCTGTTCCAAAAGATGCAGTTACCGGAAAAAGAATGGATGGAGTTGTAAAAATTACAGGAACAGCTACTAATAATCGCTATGAGTACGTTGATGTAGCAGATATTTCGGATCCATCTATTTTAAAGTTAAATGGGGAGACTCCTTCTACAATTACAATTTCAGGTATTTCTCAAAATGCGAAAAGTAATTTATTTGAAACACTTGCGACTCAAGTAGCAGGAAAAGGGAATAGTGAAAATAAAAAAATTGATGGAAAAGAATCTTTGGTAGTAGATAGTAATGACATTGATAGTGTCAGACACGAGTGGTTTTTAAATACATTTACACCAAATACAGCTTATACATTATCCATTATGTCAAAGCCAATCACACCAGTATCTCAAGATTCAAAATACCACATCAATGTTCAATTTAATTATATAGATGGAACTACTTCTGAAGCCTGTGAAATTGCGATTTCTTCGGATACTGATTTTACAGAGCATACTTGTACAAGTGATGCATCAAAATCAATTCGATCTGTTTCTTTTGTTACAGGGGAAGAATCTCATCACCTATATGGTTTTATAAAAGATTCTTTTAAAATAACACCAGATGCAGTACCAGCACCTAATTATTCCAGAAAAATAACAAGTTTAGCAGAAGAACGTTATTTAGAGGTAAAAGCAGTCATGGAGGATGGAAGTTATGTAGAAAGAAGAGTGGGATTAACTGCTCCAATTCGTTCCCTTGGAACTATCAAAGATAATCTTTTGATTCAAAGTGATGGTTCTTTTGTGGTAAAAAGAAAAATAGGGAAAATAACATTGAATCGCAACAACGTTCATTTATCGAATGTATCGCTTGTCCCTGGATCAGAATCTGCTAACGGATATCATACTTTCCAAATAACAGGGGTTTTATCCGATCATTTATCTTCCAACACGGAGATTATGAGTAATACTTTCCCATCAGTTTCAAACAATTGGCAGAGTTCAGTAAATCAAATAGGAATAGCAGTAGATTCTAATAATGTGATGTTGAAGGTTCTAAAGACTGAAATGCCAGATGTGAATACATTGATTCAATTTTTAGAGTCACATCCAGTTGATGTATATTATACGCTAAATGAAGAACAAACCGAAAATATTAGTACGGAAAGGTTAGATTTATCTCAAGTTCAATACTTATACGTTGGAAGTAATCTTAACCCAGAAATTACGCAAAATTAAAGATATGAAAAATCATATCTTTTTTTCATATATTGGAGTAGGTGATGGTATGAAATTAAAGTTTAAAAATAGAGTTTTAATCATTACATTTTTCTTTCTTTTTTTCTTTGTTTTTATTCTTTTATTTCAAATTAATAAAATAATAAGACCAAAATTAGAAGAATATTCAGAATATGAATTAAAAAAATTTAATAGTATCATAATTAATCAAATGATTATTAAAGAAATTAATGATACGGTAAGCTTAGAAGATTTATTTTTAATATCCAAAACAGAAGATTATAAAATTCATACGATTGATTTTAACCCAATCGCAGTAAATCGATTATTAAGTATCATTACAAATAGTATTCAAACTGATTTTCAAAAAATTGAACAAGGTCAATTTGAAGAAATATCTATAAAGGATACGATTCTATCTTCTTATAAAAAAGATCTATTAAAAAGAGGAATTGTGTTTATGGTTCCAAGCGGAATATTTTTTTCTAATTTCTTGTTCTCTAATTTAGGACCTAAAATACCAGTACGATTTAGTTTGACAGGCGATATTGTTAGTAATATTCAGGCAAAAGTAACGAATTATGGAATCAATAATGCATTTATTGAAGTGTTCGCAAATGTAACGATATCAGAACGTATGATTCTGCCTTTTTTTACTAAGAATGTTCAAACAACGGTAAGTGTTCCCATCATTATGAAATTAATTGAGGGAAATGTGCCAAATTATTATTATTCTGGTATGGATAAAAATTCAAATATTTTTTCTCTTCCGATACAATAATGTCATAATTTGTGGTATACTAACCTTGGAGGATAAGTTGTACTATGAAAAGAGAGAGAAAGAAAAAAATACACTATGGAAGAATCGTATTTTTACTTCTTTTGATTGCTGCAGCAGTATATGGAAGTGGTTTTTTATTGAAAGGTTTTAAAAAAATAGGATCAAAAGATTATTATGTGAAATCTTCTTCTTTAACCGTTCCACTTTATGATGATGAATTTAAAGAAGTAACCGATCTTTCAAGAGGAACAAAACTAACCATTGCTTCAAAGGAAGTAAAAAATGAAGAAGAAAGTTATTATAGAATCAAAAAAGGAGAAGAAGAATATTATATTAAAACTTCCGATTTGACAGAAAATAAAGAGGAAATAGTGGAAGAAAAAGAAATGTTTGTAAGAACCCCAGCCACTATCTATAAAGATTTGAATTCTTCTAAAATTTTATCCTTTGGGAAAAAAGGAGAAGCATTAGAAATTGTTGGATTCGATGAAGTATCTGATACGGGTGCGGTAAAATCTTATAAGGTAAAAAAAGATGACAAAGAAGGATATATCTATGGGAAATATCTAGAGTTTACGAAAGAAAAAGCAGAAGTAAATTATGATCATAATGGGTCTTATGAAGTGCATGCGTCCAGAGAAGATTATTTAAAAGGTGGAAGTGCAGGAAATCTTGATTATTTTCCTGTAGAAAAACCAAAATTTGAAAACAATGTTATGCCAGAAGAAGTGAAAGCACTTTATCTGAACGCTGGAGTATTAGATAGTATTGATGAATATATTGCGCTTGCAAAAGAATCCGGAATCAATGCATTTGTAGTGGATATCAAAGATGATACAGAACCTGGTTATGAGTCTTTGGTAATGAAAGAATTATCTCCAACTAGTTACAAATATGCAATTAATACCATGGATGAATACAGGAAAGTTATTCAAAAGATCAAAGATGCAGGCATTTATGTGATTGGAAGAATTACTACTTTTAAAGATAGTTATTATATTGCAGATCATCCTGAAGATGCAATCTTAGATAATGAAACAGGAGCTCCATATGAACATGATGGTTCTTATTGGCCAAGTGCATTTAAAAGAACCATTTGGGAATATGATGTAGAACTTGCAAAAGAAGCAGTAAAAGAAATGGGATTTAATGAAATTCAATTTGATTATGTAAGATTTCCTGATCGAACTTATTATGATGAAGAAGATGGAATTATTAATTTTCAAAATGAATACGGAGAAGAAAAGGCACAAGCAATTCAAAACTTTTTAAGATATGCTTGTGATGAAATTCATAAATTAGGGGCATATGTATCAGCAGATGTATTTGGAGAAAGTGCTCATAATTATGTAACAGGATATGGCCAATATTGGGGGGCTATTTCAAATGTTGTAGATGTAATTAGTGGCATGCCTTATCCAGAATTATTTAATAAATATGAATATGGTTTTGATGATCCTGTATGGACAATTCCATATGACTTATTGAAATTATGGTCCACAAGTTATGTATTAAAACAACAAGAATTAGTACCAACTCCAGCAATTGTAAGAACTTGGATTCAAGCTTATGATGCAACTTGGAAATATCCAGAAGCAATCTATGATAGTGATATGGTAAGTGATGAAATAAGAGGACTTTATGATTCTGGAATCCGTAACGGTTTTATTGCTTGGAATGGTGGATCTAGTCTTTCTAAATATCGTGCATTATCAGATGCTTTTAAAAAGGAGTATTAAATGAAAAAAATTACATTAGATGGTACAGAATATGAAATTATAGAAGATCATGATGGTTATGATAAAGAAGCAATTGAAACCGCCTATACAGATTATTTCACACCTTATGACTACATTATTGGAGATTGGTCGTATGGAAAGCTAAGATTGAAAGGTTTTTGTGAAAAAGAAAACCCAATTCACAAAAAGTATAATCATATTTCAAGAAAAGAAACTTATCTAAAAGAAAACTGTGCATATGGTTGTAAGTATTTTGTATTAAAGAAGATTTAAATATCTTCTTTTTTATGTTATAATGATAATAGGAGTGAGAATATGAAAGAAAAAGGATTTACATTAGTGGAATTACTAGGAGTGATTACAGTACTTGCGATTATCGCATTGATTGTATTTCCACAAATTGTTTCTCAAATTAAGAAAAAAGAAGGAGAATTAGATGGTACTACGGAAAAACTAATTTTAGCTTCTGTAGAAAACTATTTGGATTTACATGCTTCTACATACCCTAAAGAACAAGGATTAGAATACTGTGTAACATTAAATATGCTTGTTCAAGATGGCTTACTACAACCACCACTTCAAACTGCAAGTGGAGAAGAAATCCCATTAACAAATTCTGTTCAAATTAAGGTATTAAGGAATAAAGAACTTTCTATGACTTATTCTACAGCTACTTGTAATTAAGAAAAAGAAAGTTCTTTTTTGATGACTTTATTAAATAGAAAATATTTGATATAATATAATGAGAATTGGAGAATGATATATGGAACTATATGAATTAGAAGCTCTTTATTCTTCTTTTCAAATAAGAGGTAATGACCTATGGAGGTCACTTTGACAAAGAAGGAAAAGAAAAAAGATTAAAGGAATTAGATACTTTAACCAAAAAAGATGATTTTTGGCAAAATCAAAGAAAGAGTAAAGAAATTATTGATGAAATAAATTACTTAAAACGAATGATTGAACGAGTAGAGAAAATAAGAATTCAAATTGCTGAAAATGTAGAAACACTAAAATTAATCAAAGAGGAACCCGATGAAGAAATAAAAGGGTTACTTGAAACAGAAAGTTCTTCTATCAAAGAAGAGTTAGACTCTTTAGAGGTTGCTTTACTTTTAAATGGAGAATATGATTCCAATGATGCGATTATTGAGATTCATCCCGGAGCAGGTGGAACAGAAGCTTGTGATTGGGCAAATATGCTTTATCGTATGTATTTAAGATATTGTGAGAAATCTGGATATCAAGTGGAAGTAGTAGATGAGCTGGCAGGAGAAGAAGCAGGAATTAAAAGTGTTACGTTTTTTGTTCATGGATTAAATGCATATGGATACTTAAAAAATGAAAAAGGAGTTCATAGACTCGTTCGTATATCGCCTTTTGATAGTGGAGCTAGAAGACATACTTCTTTTGCTAGTGTTGATGTAACACCATTGTTTGATAATGATAAAATCCAAATTGAATTGAATGAAAATGATTTAAAGATAGACGTTTATCGTTCTTCAGGAGCAGGAGGACAACATGTTAATAAAACAGAGAGTGCAGTAAGGATTACACATCTTCCAACTAAGATTGTTGTGACTTGTCAAAATGAAAGAAGTCAAATTCAAAATAAAGAAAAAGCATTAGAGATGTTAAAGAATAAATTATATCAATTGGATTTAGAAAAAAAGGAAGAAGAGCTAAAATCAATGAAAGGGGAATTATCTTCTATTAATTTTGGTTCTCAAATAAGAAGTTATGTGATGCATCCATATTCCTTAGTAAAAGACCATAGAACCAATTATGAAGAAACGGATGTTGAAAAAGTATTAGACGGGAATATAGAAGGCTTCATTGAGGCAAATTTGAAAAGAGGGAAGTAAATGAATATTTTTGAAAAAAAAGACGCTTTTGATGTAAAGGAATTAGTAAATAGAATTAATGCGAAAACGATTCTTTCGAGAAGTTTTTCTCTTTTCTTAGGTTGCTTTCTTTTAGCAATTGCATTTAACGTATTTTTCTTACCGGAAAACATTGTTTATGGTGGGGTAGCAGGAATATCCATTATTACAAAAGAATTATTTGGTTTAGATCCTTCTTTCATCATTCTTATATTATCTTTAATATTATTAGTTGTGAGTTATTTTGCTTTAGGATGGGAAAGTACCAAAGGTTCAATTATAGGTTCTTTACTATTCCCATTACTTGTCAAACTAACGTCAAATTTTGGGGATCTCTTACAGTTTAATATTGATAATTTACTTTTGATTGTTGTATTTGGAGGAGTTGTTGCTGGAACTGGCGCAGGAATCTTGTTTAAGTCTGGTTTTACAACAGGTGGAACAGATATTATTAACCAAATTATTGCAAAATATGCAAAGGTTTCAATTGGAAAAGCAATGTTAATGTCAGATGGATTAATCGTTTTATCTGCTGGATTTTTTTTAGGAAACGGTACATTATTTGCTTGGGAAAAAGTGATGTATGCTATAATAGTATTGTACCTGTTAAGTTTTATGACTGATAAAGTAATTTTAGGAATATCCAGTTCAAAATGTTTCTATATTGTTACCTCTCATGAAACAGCAGTGAAAAAGTTTTTAATGGATTATTTAAATCACGGTGTGACTGTTTTAGACGGTCGTGGTGGATATACAGGAGATCATAAAAAAGTAATTATGTGTATTGTTCCAACCAGAGAATACTTTGTTGTAAAGGAAGCAATTCATGATATTGACAGTGAAGCCTTTTTCCTTGTAACAGATGCTTATGAAGTCTATGGTGGAGAATAATTAGAAAAGGTGGTTGTATGAACTTAATACGATTAAAAAATGTAAAAAAAGTTTATAAAAGTGGTGTAACCGCAATTTATGATTTGAATTTAAAAATTGAAAAAGGAGAATTTGTTTTTGTAATAGGTTCTACTGGTTGTGGAAAATCTACTTTTATTAAAATGCTTTATCGTGAAGAAAAACCTACAAGTGGACAAATTATTGTAGGTGGTCTTGATGTGGCAAAATTAAGAAATAGCAAAGTATATAAATTAAGAAGAAAATTAGGGGTCGTATTCCAAGACTTTAAATTACTTTCTAAATCAACTGTATATGAAAATGTAGCGTTTGCTTTAGAAGTATTTGGACTCCCAAAAAGTGAAATTCATGAAAAAGTTTTAAAAGTTTTAGATTTAGTTGGGTTAAAGAATAAGGCAAAACATTATCCACATCAATTATCAGGTGGGGAACAACAACGTGTTGCAATTGCAAGAGCAATTGTTAACGGTCCAAAACTGTTAATCTGCGATGAACCAACTGGAAACTTAGATGAAGTGACCAGTATGGAAATTATGAGTGTGTTAGATGAAATCAATAAGCTTGGAACAACCATTATCATGGTTACACATGATACTACAATTGTTAATAAAATGAAGAAGAGAGTAATCTTACTAGATGCAGGTCGCGTCTTAAAAGACTATGAGAAAGGAACGTATGTGCATGAAGCAGGTTAGAATTTTAGGAAGGGATATTCGTGATTCCTTCAAAAGTGTTTTTCGTAACTTTTCTCTTTCTTTAGCATCTATTTCCTGTATTACAATTACACTTCTTGTTGTCGCAATTTCAATTGTATTATCAATTAATGTTAATAATTTTGCCACTTTAGTAGAAAAAGATGTAACGATTGTTACATTCTTAAAAACAGATACTACAGATGAACAAATAAAAATTATTGAAGCAGAAATTAAAGATTTGGATAATATTGAAAGTGTCGTATTTAATTCGAAAGAGAGTATTACAGAAGAATTTATGGAAGCTAGTGATACTTATAAAAAGATCATGGAAGAATGGGAAGAAGGAGAAAATCCTTTACAAGATACTTTTTTAGTAAAAGTAAAAGATATTAATTACATTGGTGAAACTGCAAAGAAAATTGAACAAATTGAAGGAGTTCAAGTTGTAAAATATGGGGCAGGTATGGTAGAACAATTAGTAGGGGTATTTGAAATTGTTAGAAATATTACTTATGGTGTAGTAGTAGCTTTAATCCTTGTAACTGCATTCTTAATTTCAAATACGATTAAAATCACGATTTCTTCAAGAAAAAGAGAAATTGAAATTATGCGACTTGTAGGTGCTTCTAATATTAATATTAAAATACCATTTATCTTTGAAGGTTTATTTTTAGGAGCATTTGGATCGATTATTCCAATGGTAGCTACTATTTATGGGTATACCGCATTATATAATCGATTCAATGGGCAATTATTTTCTCCATTCATCAAATTGATTGTTCCAAGTCCATTTGTATATCAAACAGCCCTTATATTACTTGGAATTGGTATTATTGTAGGTATGTTTGGATCATGGAGAGCTGTTCGAAAGTACTTAAAAATATAATAAGAAGACTGAATATTCAGTCTTTTTCTTTTTGTTTTCACATATACTTCATTGGAGGAATAGGTATGGATTTTAAAATAGGGGATATTGTCACTCGTAACTCTTATCAAAATGATTTAATATTTACTATTGTAAAAATAGAAAACGGAGTTGCATATTTAAAAGGGAAAGCAGTTCGGTTATGTGCAGATGCTCCAATTACCGATTTAAAACGATATGAAGGTTCAAATGAAGAAGAAAAACTGTTTTTAGAGCGAATTAAACAAGAGCTACCTAGTAACCGAGATGATTATTTTTATTTGCCTGGAAAAATACTACATATCGACGGAGATGAAGATTATCTAAATCGATGTTTAAAATATTATGAAGAAAATGAAATATGGGCAGTGGGTTCTAAAATAAAGGAAGAAGAAATTCCTAATCAAATCTATAGATTATTAGAAACTTTTGTACCTAATATCGTAGTCATTACTGGACATGATGCTTATTACAAGAAAAAAGGGGATATTCATAATATTTCTTCATATAAAAATAGCAAATATTTTATTGAAGCAGTTAAAGAAGCAAGAAAATATGAAAAAAGCCATGAGAAACTAATCATAATAGCAGGCGCTTGTCAATCTGACTATGAGGAATTGATTAAAGCAGGTGCTAATTTTGCATCAAGCCCTAAAAGAATTAATATTCATGCATTAGACCCGGCAATTATCGCATCTCGTATAAGTTTACTTGAAATAACAAAAGATATTGATTTAAAATCCTTGCTTCAAGAAACAAAATATGGAAGTAGTGGAATGGGTGGGATCAAAACAAAAGGCACAATGTATGTTGGATATCCAAGATAGGAGGAATTTATGAGAATTGAAGAAGTAAAAAAAGAAATGGAGAAGCATTTAGGAAAACAGGCAACTATTAAATATAATCTTGGAAGAAATAAATATGAAGAGTTTTATGTTAAAATTAAAGAACTATATGATTACATATTTTTAGTAGAAAGCGGAGACGAAAGGAAGTCTTTTTCTTATTCTGATGTGATAATGAAAACAATTCATATTATCTATTAGCATATAGCATAAAGTACTTGCTTTTCTAAAAAAAGTAGTTTATAATAAAACTGTATATTGTATATACTGAAGGGAGTGTTAGGCATGAAGATAACATCAGTTAATGTCCATTTAGTGGATAATGAAGGTGGACGTATGAAAGGAATTGCTTCTGTGACTTTAGATGACTGCTTCATTATTCGTGGATTACGAATTATTGAAGGAGAAAACAAAACATTTGTCGCAATGCCAAGTCGTAAAGATAAGAATGGTGAATCACATGATATCGTTCATCCATTGAATCAAGAGACTCGTACTATGTTTGATGAAACAATTCTAGATGCTTATAAAAAAGAATTAGAAAATTCAGCAGCTAGTGAATAAAAACTCTATATAGAGTTTTTTTTGTTCTAATTATTGTTTCCTCCCATATATTGTAGTAGGAGGAATTTATGGATAAAGATAATACTATTTCTACAATGAATCATAATATTACTGTGACAGATCGAAAGAATATTATGATCACTGGGGTAAAAAAAATAGATAGTTTTGATGAAGAAGAATTTTTAATGAGTACAACAATGGGATACATCACTTTAAAAGGAGAAGGTTTAGAAATTATGAAGTTGGATACTTTTCAAGGGACTGTATCGATTAAAGGAAAGATTAATAGTTTTCAATATATGGATAAAGAGAAAAAAGAAAAAGAAGAAAGTATGTTTGGAAAACTGTTTAAATGATGGAATTAAAAACTCAACTTTTGTTGTCTGTTTTTTCTTTTCTTTTTGGAATTCTTTTTTTTGTCACGTATCATATGCTTTCTCCGTATCTATACCATAAGCGGAAATGGGTTCGTTATCCTTTTACGTTCTTTTTTTTAATTGTGCATACTCTTTTTTATTATTGGTGCATTCAAAAAATTAACCATGGAATCATTCATATTTATTCCTTTATCCTAATTCTATGTGGATTTATATTGTCAAGTACTTTACATAGGAAATTGCATTTTTAAAGGAAAAATGATATACTATTCATACTAGAATGGATGGTGAGGCTATGGCTAAGAAAAAAATAACAAAACAATCAAAGACAAGATTAATTGTATTTGGAACGGCTTCTTTATTAATGATTGGTTATTTTTTGTTTAGTATCGTCGATTATACTTTTTCCATTTCAAAACTTGAAAATCAAAAAAAAGAATTGGAGCACGAACTTGTTAGTTTAAAAGAAGATGAGCAAACTTTAAAGTTAGAAATCCAGAAATTGCAAGATCCAGAATATATCGCAAGATATGCAAGAGAGAATTATTTGTATTCAAAAGACGGGGAATACATCATTAAGATAGAAGATAACAAAGAAAAAAAGGAAGAAAAAACACAACCTTTAGAAGACTATCGCACTTATATGATTGCTGGATTTGCAGTATCGGGTATATTAATATTTGGATTTGTTTTAAAAAAAATGGTACATTAAAAGAAAAGCTTTTGCTTTTCTTTTAATTTTCTCCTTTTTCAATTACAACGGTTCTTGTATGGGTATCTGTATAATCTTTATATTTTACAGAATATGTAATTGTATAGGTTCCTTCTTTTGAAGTATCAATTGTTTCTACTTCTTTTGAAGCTTGTGTGATTTTCGTTGTAATAGTTGCTTTCGAAGTAACATCAATTCCATTTTCTGTAACACTAACAGATGGATCTTTAAATGTTTCTCCATCTTTTAAAGACATCGTTTCTTTTCCATTTAACTCACTTGTAATAATGAAATCAGAATCATCTAATTTGTAAGTTACTTCAGCTCCATCACTTTCGATTCCAGAATTTGTATAACCTGCTTTTACAACATAAGTTTGTGAAGCATCTGTTGATTGAATCTTAAAGCTTGTTTTATTTTCTTGTGATGTAGCAATTAAGGAAAGGGAGCCATCTGAGTTTTTATAATATATTTTATAAAGTAGGCTACCTAATACATTTTGGTTATAATTTAAATAAGAATTAACGAAATAATTTCTTTGCGTTTCATTTCCAAACAATTCTGCACCTAAGGCATTTGCATTTTGTTGATCTAGTCCCCAAGGTGTTGGACTTGCTTCCCATGTTAATGTTATAACTCCTTTATTAGCACTTGCATTTAAAGAAGTAGGGGCTTCTGGAGCACTGAAACGTTTTGAAACTTCAGTTGGTTCAGTTCCTTTTTTAAATAATTCGGTAACACGTTTATCAGAAGGAGTATATTCAGAAGGAAGTTTTGCTGGATAAGATTCCAATTCAACTTCTACTGAAATGACATTACTTGGACGTTTGAATGTCACTCCATTTTCATAGAAATTTTTTGCGATTTTTTGATATAGTTGTCTATGGTTTTGAGTATTTAGGGTATTGGTATATCCATCTTCTGCTTCTTCATATCCATACCATAAGGCAATTGCATATTTGGCATTAGTTCCACTTACCCATAAGTCATTTACCGCATTATTTGGATAATTGTGTAATTCAATTGTTTCTGAATCATAATTAGAAGTTCCTGATTTGGCTCCAAACTCAGCACCATTGATATAATTATATGCACCAAGTCCATATTGTCCACTCGATACTAATAAGTTTGCGACCATATAAGCAGTTTCTTCACTCATAACTCTTGTTTTCTTTACTTTATATTCCCAAGTTTCATCACTTTGACGATAAACGATTTTGGTAACAGCATGTGGTTGATTGTAGTATCCACCATTTCCAAAAGCAGCATAGGCACTTGCCATAGAAAGTGGATTTTCTCCATTATATCCACCTAATGCGTGAGATTCATGGATGCTTCCATCTTCTGCTATTTCAGGATGTAAGCCAAGTGCTGTAACAAATTTAACAATATTTGAGTTTTCATTTTTTTGGAATGCCTTTAATGCTGGGATATTACGGGAAACACGAAGTGCTTCTCTTAAGGTTCTAAATCCTTCATAAGTACGATTCCAGTTATCAATGGAGGTTCCATTTTTATATTGCCATGGTTCATCTGTAAATGGAGTATAAGTAGACCAATTTTGATATTCAATACCAGGTCCATAGTCATAAAGTGGTTTTGCGGTTGATCCAATGTGACGATCAATATCGGTAGCGAAGCTATAACCGAATGCACTATTTCTGTTTCTTCCTCCAGAGATTGCTACGATAGAACCATCTTCTACACTTACTACTGCAACTCCGGCTTGAACTTTATCATTTTCCCATTCATAATCTGTTTTTCCAGCAAAGATATCATCGATATATTGTTGTTTTTCTGGATCCATAGTTGTATAAATTTCCATTGGAACATCATATGGGTTATTTCCTGTATTTTCTAATACTTCTTTTGTAACGGTATTAATAAATGATTGATGTTCATTAGCGGTTTCTGTATTCTGTACTAACATTTTTTGAACGGTAATCTTTTTTGCAATTTCTCTTTCTTCTTTTGTAATGTATCCATGTCTTTCCATTAAGCTTAATACAACTAAACGTCTTTCTTCAGCTCGTTCTGGATACATAGTTGGATCTAGGGAAGAAGGTGCGTTAAATAACCCTGCAATCATCGCTGCTTCTGATAAGTTTAAATCTTTTGCACTTTTTCCAAAATAGGTGAGGGACGCTTGTTCCACACCATGAGCACCTGCTCCTAAATAATTGGAATTTGCATAAAACTCTATAATTTCTTTTTTGGTATATTGTTTTTCTATCTTAAAGATAGCCATATAAATATCGGTAAATTTACGGATAATTCCTTCCCAACCACTTGCAGTAGTAGAAGTGTAATTGTTTTTATTAAGTTGCATTGTTAAGGTAGAAGCTCCACCAGCACTTGAATCACCTAATAATTGTTTTGCAGATGCTACCATAAAACGTGGTAGGTCAAATCCATTGTGTTGGAAGAATCTGGAGTCTTCTGTTGCGACAATTGCATCAATTAATACTTCAGGCATTTGATCATAAGTGATGTTTTCACGTTTTTCAGAACCTATTTTTGCATAAATATTTCCATTTTTATCATATAGGATACTAGATTCTTTTTTATACAAACGATCCGGATCAAAATCAGGAGCATTTTTTACAATCATGAACATGAATACCATTGCTGCAAGTAACATCATCGCAATAATTGAGAATATCACAATTAATATTCTTTTTCTTAATGTCCTTTTTTGCTTTTTTGTACGCTTCTTTTTCTTTTTGTGAGTAATTAACCTGACGAGCTCAGGTAAGAAATAAATGACATCTAGTACAATAATTGCTCCTTCAATTAAAATTCGTAGTTTTCTTTTTGTTACCATTTTTCTAGTACATATAAAAATAATAACACTGAATATTAAAACGATAATCGAAATAGGATTTTCTTTTATCCAATTTCCAACCTTTCTAACTGTTTTTTTCATTGCTTTCCCCTCCAAAATAAATTCTATTTATGATATTTAGATAATCAACTCTTGGTTGAAATGCATCTTTGATTTGATAACCTCTTTGTTCAAAAAAAGAAAGTGGGATTGATTTTCTAGTTTCTGTTTGTAGAAAACTCATAAGATCTTTTCCATCTAAATAAAAAGTTTTCCCACATTTTGTAAAACGAACAATTAGAAAACCAATTCCTCCGTGTTTTATAATTTTTTTCAAATGTTCAATTTGATGACTATGGATATTCGCTAAAGGAAAAGAAGTAGTAGAAGTTGTTTCTTTAGCTTCAAAATCAATATATTTTCCTCTATAGATTCCGTTGTAATCAGTGGTAGATGGGATTCTAAAGTGTGCTTCTTTAATAACTGCATCGACTCTAGAGTGGTAATCTACTTGATTGATGGTAATAGGTGTTGGCTTTTTGTGAATCACCGCAATGTCTCTATTTAAATAGTATTCATTGGTTTCATTTAAATCACTTTCTAAGGCCATTCCTCGATTTCCATAATAGATTTCGTGTTTTTCTTTTTTTACAATTCCCTTCGGATACTTCATAAGGTCACCTTAATACATTATACTATATTTTTTCTTTTTTTAAAAGTTTTTGAATAAATTTATTTTGGATTCTCATAATAAAATTGAAAGGGTGAGCGATGTGAAAGGAATGGAACTTGTTGAGCATATTTATAAAGATTCTAGTATGTCTGTTTTTTCTTTAAAGGAATTATTAAAAGAGATTAAAAAAAAGGATAACAAAATATTTACAGATGTAGAACATTTAATAAGTGGATATAACCGTTATGTAAAAGATTCCTCAAAAATATTAAAAAAAGAGAGTGGTGAGTTTAAAACAAATAATTTTTTTGAAAAAATGATGGCAAAAGAGGGAATAAAAAAAGAAGTGAAAAGTGATAACAGTGACGCTTCTATTGCAGATATGCTGATAAAAGGGATTTCGATGGGAAGTTTGGATATGGAGAAAAAAATAAAAAAATATGAAGAAGTATCAGAGAAGAGTTACTTGAAACTTGCACATGATTATTTGAATTTTAGTAAAGATAATATGACAGCTTTAAAAAAATATTTGTAATTTTTCTATTTTTTTAAAATATGATATAATGATTACACGAATGAGGTGTATCAAATGAAAATTACAAGTGTAGATTTAACAGTTACAGCTGTAAGACGTAGTCAATATCCGACAGATAATAAACCAGAATTTTTACTGGTAGGTAGAAGCAATGTTGGGAAAAGCAGTTTTATTAATACCATCATTAATCGTAAAAATTTTGCTAGAACATCTTCCAATCCTGGGAAGACGCAAACGATTAATTTCTATCTTGTGAATGATTCTTTTTATTTAGTAGATGCTCCTGGTTATGGATTTGCTAATATTGGAAAATCAAAAAAGAAAAAGTTTGGTTTAATGATGGAAGATTACATGACAAATAGACCAAATTTAAAACAAGTCTTTTTATTGGTGGACTTTAGACACAAGCCATCTAGTGATGATGTGATGATGTATGATTATTTAAAGTATTATAATATACCTGTTACAATTGTCGCAACAAAAGCAGATAAAGTAGGAGTTAGTAGCCACCAAAAACATCGTAATCAAATTTTGGATCAATTAGAATTAGTATTAGGAAATGATTTTGTACTATTTTCAAATGTTACGAAACAGGGAAAAGACGAAATCCATGAAAAAATAGAACGTACGATTTAATCTCATAACGATAGTAATTGCATAAAATACTTTAGGTGATAAAATGAAAGTGATTTTATGTGATGAGTCTCATTATGAGATTTTTTTGAATTCATTTTTTTCTTTTTCCATTGACAATAAAGAAAAATTGGAACAAGAATTGAAACAAATCTTTTTAAAATTAGAAAGTTATTATCACATAAATGTAAACGGTTTTTATCATGTTACACTTTATCATGATTCGAATACTGGGGTAGTTTTAGAAGTAGAAAAGGAAGATATGGATTATTATCCATTTTCTACGCATGAAATCGAATTAAGAATTCAAATTGAAAGGGAGCATCCCTTTTTATATAAATTAGAAGATTATTATTTGTTGACTCCTAGTTTGTTAAAAAAAGGGGAAGTGTATTATTATCAGAATGCTTTTTATTATTTCATAAAAAAACCTTTGAAAGAATTAGAAAAAATTTATTTGTTTGAATATAGTATTATTGATTATAAAGATTGGAAAGACATACTAAAAGCACAAAATAAAATAAAAAAAGGAAATTGATTATTTTTCCTTTTTTCTGTATAGAATCTTTTTTTTATCTTCTGCTTTTTCTTCTAATACATATGGCTTTAAATCTTGAAATTGTGCATTCTTTTTTAAACTATTGAGTGCTCTTGATTCAATTTGACGAATACGTTCGCGTGTTAAATTATATTGTGCGCCTAATTCTTCTAAGGTGTAAGTTCGATTACAATCGATTCCAAATCTTTTTTTAATGATTTGAATATCTCTTTCTTTTAATCCACATGTACGAAGTGCATTATGAACTTCTTCAATTAAAGAGTTATCCATCATCGCTTGCTCTGGATTTTTCTTATTATCTGGTAAAAAATCCATTAATTCTACATCTTCTTCTTCGGTGACAGTTTCATTAAGACTCCAATAGCCATTATCATATGCTTTAATCTTTTCTACTTGTTCTTCTGTTAATCCTGCAATTTCTGCAATCTCACTTGAGGTTGGCGCTCTATGTAGTTTTTGTGTCAATTGCGTTTCAATTTTATATAATTTCCTTTTACTTTCTACTATATGAACAGGGATACGAATGTTTTCAGTGGATGTTCCTATATATCGAGTGATTGCTTGACGAATCCACCAAGTTGCATAGGTAGAAAAACGGAATCCTCTTTTTACATCAAATTTTTCTACCGCATCCATTAGTCCTTGATTTCCTTCTTGAATAAGGTCAGAAATTGGTATATGATTATTCGAATAATGTTTCGCAATACTAATGACAAGTCTTGTGTTGCGCTCAATTAAAATTGTTCTGGCATCCTTGATTCCATTTTCCATTGCTAGAAATAGGATACGTTCTTCATAAGGAGTAAGTATTCTATAGGATGTTTGATCAAAATAGGTACTAATAGGATCAGCATGATAACGAACTTCTGGAATTTCGTTATGCAATTCTTCAATTAATTTCAATGCTTCTTTCTTACTATAATTAACAAATTCTGTATCTCCATCTTTGTTTTCTATTTTTACTTTCATAAAGCCCTCCTTTTTTCAGCCTGTTTATTATAAACAAAAATAGAAAAAAAATCAAATTTGTTTTCGTATTTCAAAAAAGATGTTATAATAATTTCGGAAATGGGGGATTCCTATGAAAAAACCAGTTGTCGCATTAGTTGGAAGACCAAATGTAGGAAAATCGACTATTTTTAATCGTTTAGTAGGACATAAAGTATCTATCATTGAAGATACACCTGGAGTTACAAGAGATCGCATATACGGAGAAGTGAAATTTGAAGATTATCAATTTCATTTAATTGATACAGGTGGTATTAGTCTAGAATCAGATGCTTTTCAAGAAGAGATTAAAATGCAAGCAGAACTTGCGATTGATGAATCAGACGTTGTTATTTTTGTAGTGGATGCAAAAGAAGGTTTAACAAGTGATGATTATATTGTCAGAGATATGTTAATAAAATCTCAAAAACCAGTTGTAGTCGCAATGAATAAAGTAGATAGCAAAGAAGCAAAAAATCATTTGTATGATTTCTATGAATTAGGTTTTGAACACTATTATAATGTTTCAGGTGAACAAAATGAAGGAATTTATGATTTGCTATTACAAGTGACACATGAATTTCCAAAAATAATAGAAGAAGAAAATTCGAATCTTTTAAAACTTTCTGTAATTGGAAGACCAAATGTAGGAAAGAGTAGTTTAGTGAATGCACTAATCGGGGAAGAAAAAGTGATTGTAAGTAATGTTGCTGGAACTACAAGAGATGCGATTGATACCCCTTTTACTTATCACGGAACAGATTGTGTTGTAATTGATACTGCAGGACTTAGAAAACGCGGTAAAATCTATGAGAAAATAGAAAAATATAGTTATCTTCGATCTATGAAAGCAATCGATCGTTCTGATGTATGTTTGATTGTATTAAACGCAGAAGAAGGGATCAAAGAGCATGATAAGCATATAGCAGGATATGCATTAGAAGCTGGAAAGGCAGTTGTAATTGTTGTCAATAAATGGGATACGGTTGATAATAAAGATGAAAAAATGAAGGAATTTACAAAAGAAATTCGAGCAAATTTCCAATTTATGACTTATGCTCCAATTGTATTTTTATCTGCTTTAACTACAAAACGTATTCATACTTTAATGCCTGAAGTATTAAAAGTTTATGAAAATAGTAAGAAACAAATTAAAACAAGTTTATTAAATGATGTAATTGAAGAAGCTTATTTATTAAATATGCCACCTTCTTATAAAGGAAAGCGATTAAAGATATATTATTCTAAACAAGTGGGTACCAATCCACCAACATTTGATATTCAAGTAAATAGTAAAGGGTTAATTCATTTTTCTTATGAGCGTTATTTGGAGAACAAATTACGAGAATCTTTTGATTTTGAAGGAACTCCAATTGTACTACAATTTAAAAATAAAGGAGAAGAAGATTTTTAGTACCATATAAAACCTCTTACATATAATACAGTAGGAGGTTTTTTTATGCTTCGTTTTACGGATAATTTTTTTCATAGGGTAGAGAAAAAAACAAATGTAGGGAAAGCTACAATCTTAGAATTAGCAAAGAAACTGCAAGAAGGGGATTTAAAAGATGAAGGAACTCTAAGAGAAGTTATAGGGGAATTAAGTAAAATGACAGGAAATCCCATTTCAAAAGAAAAAGAACAAAAAATTATTGATGCTGTAAAAAAAGATTCCATTCCTAAAAATATAGATAAAATGTTTTAAGTCTTGTTTTTTTTTCAATTTTTCATTAAAATAATGAAAAAGGTGATAGTATGCAGAAAAAAATATTAAAACAGGTAGATGATTTTATTAATTATATGGATGAATTAGTAGATGTTGAAAATTGGAATTCTACTTTGAGAACTTTTGACCATAAAGTAGATATATTTAATAGGAAAGTCAATGGAGAACGATATGCTTTGATTCAAAATGATAAAGACTATGAAAAGGGAAGTCAAAAGTTAAAAAAACATCTTATTAAAAAATACCATAAAATTCCAGATTTAAATCATTTCACCGCAACTTTTTATAATGAATATCAAAATAGCGCAACGAATGAAAAATTGAAGTATTATTTGAATGGAATATATTTTGTCTATACAAAGGAAAAAAACAGATTACAAGAGACGGATAGTATTGATAGTGAATTCTATCACAAATTATTTAATTATTATATTGAAGAATTCTCAGAAAGTATGGATTCTGACTATTATAAAAAAGATAAAAATGAAAGAGTAGAATTAATTAATGCTTCCTTCTTGGGGATTGATACCGCACTTTCGACTATTTATGAACAGAATATTAGTAGAAATCAAAATCCTTATATTTCTTATTATTATGAATCTGGAGTTATCGGAATTGAACTTTTTGAAATGGCAGAAGTGGCAGAACTCTTATCAGATTATGCATACCGAACATATCCTCATTTTTTCCATTTATATATCACTCCTAAAGATATCAGCCTTATGTGTACACCTTTCTTTATAAATGAAGAACAATCAGACAATCGAAAACTATTAATGTCTTTTGCTTGTTTCTTAGCAAAAAGATTGGAAAACCTAATGGTTGTAAAAGAACATAATGATAGTTTCTTTATGATGAATTTACCTTCCAATGAGGATTTGATGAGGCAATGTGATTTATTCTTCCAATCAAATGATTTGTTTCACAAATGCGATTATGAACAGTATGAATTAGTAATGGATTATTCCGTTGATATTTATGAAGTTTTAATGACTATTTGGATGCAAAAAATGGAACAACTAGAAGCGAAAAAAGTTTATAAAGAAAAATCAAAAATCTATCGATAGAAAAACCTCTAGCTTTTTGCTAGAGGTTTTTATTCGTTTGAATTATCTGGATTGTCTGGATTTTCAGGTTCCTCAGGTTCTTCAGGCTCTACTGGTTCTTCTTTCTTTTCTTCCCATTCAATTGTAAATGTTTTTTCAGTACCGATATAATCGTATAGATAAGCATTTGTAGTAGATTGTCCTGTTACAATTGCAGAATCTGTTTCCCCACTAGGACTAAATTCAACATTGATGTCATATCCTTGGTTTTTAAACCATGTTTTGACAAATCCAACTGTGTCTCCAATAAATGTTGGCATTGCACATACGGAATTTGTTGCATTTTCTTTTTTACTACAATCCGTAACTCCTTCGGAAGGGTCTACTGGATCATCTCCACCAGATCCATTGGAAACGTATACCTTTAACGTACTAACATATTCCAAATCAGTTCCTTCTGGGATACTTTGATCAAGTATTAGACCTTCAATTGATGGAGAATCAATTTCTTCTACAATTAAACTAATTCCATGTACGTTTGCATAACTTCGTGCAACACTTACATCTACTCCTGTGAAATCTCTCATTAATGGGATTCCGCCTTCACCATAATTCTTTCTACCAATTACTGTTTCTTCATATTCATCGTCCACATCGAACGAGAATGATTTAATGACTTCTGCTTCTTTTAATCCAAGATTTACTTTCATTGCATTGGATACATCTTGAATACTTCCTTTGTATGGAACAAAGTCATACAAACTCATCTGTGAACCTTGTCCACTTGCAGGATGATAATCATAAATGTAATAATCATATCCACTGATATAAAGTCTTTGTATTCCAAATAAATCTTCTAATGGCATATTTCTACTTTTTAATAATACATCTTTTGCGATATCGTATAAAGACAAAATTTCAGAAGTTGATAAGTTGGTTTCCATGCTGTTACTAATAGTATCTAGAATGTCGTAGAAAGTATCTAAACTATCGATTTTTGAAAATTTATTCATCAAAGCTTTTACCACATCTTGTTGATGTTGTCCTCTTATGAAATCATTACTGTCATAATTGGTCCATTCAGAACTACAGTATTCAGGATTTGGATGTCTGTTTCTTGCATAGGCAAGTGCAGCTTCACCATTTAATGTTTGAAATCCTTCTTTGACATAGACTGTGTTTTCTCCAAATGAACGGTTACTATCTTGTTCACAGAAACTATATTCTACATCTACATCGACACCACCTAATGCATCGACTAGTTTTACAACTCCTTTGAAATTGATTTTTGCATAGTAATCAATATGTACGTCTAAAAAGTTTTCAATGGTATCAATCATACAACCTTCTCCGTACCAAGCAGCATGTGTGATTTTATTTTTTCTTTGTCCTGTAAAACATGTGATTGGAACATATGAGTCCCTTGGGATACTAACAATGGTAGAATTTAGTGTAGTAGGATTAAATGTGATTAACATTAAAGAGTCTCCATTAAAACTACTTCCTTTGATTTCTTCAATATCAGAATCAACTCCCATTAATAGGATAGTAAATGGTTTATCAAGTTTAGAACCGTTACTTTTTCTTTCTTTCTTTTGTTTTTCTTCTTTTGATTTTGTATAAATAATTTTTGTTTGTTCCTTTAATTTATCAAAACCTTCGATATTTCCAAAAAGAATCGAATAATTGGTTGGAAGAAATGCATAGTCAATTTCTTCTTCTAAAAGTGCTTTAATTAATGTTACAAAACTGTCATATTTTTTTACTTCATTTTTAATTTTTAAATCTTTAATGACTTCATTTGGAAGAACATTTCCTTCTACATTTGTTTCATCACTCAAAATACCAATAACTCCAGAATCAAGATTCTTAATATCATCTAATTCATTTGAAGAAAGCGCTACTAAACTAGTTGAATAAGTAGTCGTATCAGTTGTAATATTTTCAATTTTACCAATAATTCGGTCAATATTGCTTGCTCCAAAGTAAAGCCCAAAAGAATAAAGAAGTGTAAAGCAAACAAGTAATGTGAAAACTTTTTTCTTTTTCTTTTTACTTAATACAAATAATCCTAACAAGATTAGTAAAAGAATTCCTCCTGTAGCAATCATAATGATGGCTCTTAAAAGGTTTTCAATTCCTGTTAATAAATTTAAAGAATATATAAAATATCCAGTCATTCCTGCAACAATAAAGGCTGTAACTGACATAATTCCAAATGTTATTTTTTTCTTTTTCCTCATTTTATTCCTCCTGCGTTTTATATACACTATATCATTATATATCAAAATCATTTTTTTGGCTAGTCTCTAACAAAATATTTGTCAGAACAATTAAATGAAGAAGAGCAAGTAAAGAAAAAAGCAAAAGAAAGAACTTTTTAGTTCTTTTTTTCTGAAAAAAATATGATATAATGAATTTGAAGGGTAGTGAAAAAATGAATTTAAATGATGAAAATCAAAAGGTTGAATTAAATGAACAACCAAAATCGAATCCATTAGAAGGTTTTAAGGGACTTCTAATTGGTGCTTGTGTACTTGTATTTTTAATTGGAGCATCTGCATTTGCTCTCCATCTTTACCACAAGAACTATATGTCAAATTCTAAAAATGTTTATGAAATGACGATTAAAAATGCAATCAAAACAGTTCAAAATGCAATGGAAAACTATGAGAATCATTCAAAAATGCTAAGCAAAGCTGAAGTAAATATAGAAAGTGATATGGAGCCATTCAAAAGTTTATCAGGATATACTTATATGGTTGAATCTGGAATTGATTATGATGAAAAAGCTTTACAATTTGGAATTACGCAGAAGAATTTATCAGATGTAACCGGATTAACTACATATGTAAAAAACAATAACATGTATTTGGATTTATCTACATTTGACTCTTTAATTTTGCTTCCTAATGTAGAAGAAAATGATTATGCTCAAATTTTTGAAGCAATCGAATCTGCTAATATAAAAGATTACGATTACTTAATCACTCAAATGGGATCTTGGATTTCAAATGGAATTCAGGCAGATAAAATTGAAAAATCAAATACAAATATTACGGTTTCAGGAAAAAATGTGAAAGTAACTGCTCACAAATATTTGTTTAATGATCAAGCACTTACAGAAATTGCAAAATCAATTCGTGATGGAATACTAAATGATCAAAAAGCATTAAAATTATTGGCTGAATTAACACAAACTTCAGAATCACAATTAAAACAAATGTTAGAAGAAAGTAAACCTGAAGTTACGATTTTTGGAAACGATACAGACGGTTTTGTAATGAACATCTATACATCAGGTTCTGAAAATGATGTGATAGGAATGCAAATGACAAGTACGATTGCCCCAGGAGAATTCCATTATTACGCAAATGGAAAAGAATTTGAACTTGCAGTTATGGATTTTACAACGGGAGATTCTTATGAAAAAAATAATTTCACAATAATTGGAACAGAGCAAGGAAAGGTTACAAATGTTTCTGTTAAACTAAATTCAGAAGAATTAGCAACTTTAGTTGTCAGAGAATCTTCTTCTGAAAAAGTGGATTTTGATTATCAAATCAATTTAGAAACTCCACTAAAAGGAACAGTAACAATGAACAAAAAAGAATCAAAAAATGATGTTGCAATGTCCGGATCTATTTCTCTAGAAACAACAGAAGGAAAAATCAAATTAAATCTAAATGAAACTGTGAACTGGGATGCAAAAATAGCAGATATTGATCCATCAAAAGCAAAACAATTAACCGATGAAGAGTTCGAAACTGTATTAGAAGAATTTATTGAAAAAATCTCAGAATCACCTATTTTTTCATCTTTTGTACAAGAACAATCTGTTGAGTATCCTATGTTAGAATCATAAAAAGTATCAATCATTGATACTTTTTTTATGGAATAAAAAAAACGAACTATAAAAGTTCGCATAAAATCAATTTGGAGGGCCCGACCGGATTTGAACCAGCGCTCAGGGAGTTGCAGTCCCGTGCCTTACCACTTGGCTACGAGCCCATCTTTTGACACAATTTCATTCTACACGAAAAGTGAGTAACTGTCAATTTATTTTATGCTTTTTTTAAAAAAAGATAGTTGAATCTCTATTCAAAATGTGCTATAATAAACCCACTTTTGTTTCCACATAAAATGTTCCAAATGTGAATACAATAGAGTAGGAGGGAACTATGACGGAAAGAGAGTTTTTAAAATATGGATATTATTTTCGCGATGAAAATCTAAAAGTATCAAGAGTTTTACCTGCAAAAGACATGGAAGAGATTAATTGGTTATCTCATTGTTTGAAAAATGAAAAAAGTTATATTAAATCAAACACTGAAATTGAATTGATTGATGACTATATGGTAATGTTTTTTAATCTGTTTACAGATATCCAAGTAGGATGTGTTTTTTATTCTATGGAGGAAAAAAACTTATGCTTTTTAGATATGAGTCGTAATTTAACGAAAGAAGAACAAAAAAAGTTTGATTTTGTTTGTGCGAATGAAGAGATGATTCGTTCAAAATATTTTATCAAATTAGATGATTTGATAAAGAGAGTAAGTATGTTACAAAAAGAAAAACAAATTCATTCATCTTCTTTAAAGGAAGCAATTGAAGAACTTGATCTAAAAGATATGATAAAAGAAGTAATTGTTGACCAAGATTTAAAAATTTATTTCTTAGGAACTTCTATTTATGATATCCAATATAAAGGAAGATCATTTTCAAAAAGTGATTACTTAAAGTCTTTAAATCATCCTCTTTCAAAAGAAGCTCGAATTTATAATCGAATAAAGGATAAATCATTTAATATTTTATTATTAGGAGAAGATTTAAAAAATCAATTGTATGAAAAAGAAGAAGTAGAACCAATATTAAAAAAGAAAATTCAATAACATATTTTTTCTAGTTTTGTCGAATGAAAAGAAATCAATTAATTAATATGGTACAGTGATGATAGAGGTGATTATATGAATGACTATCATCACGTAAATAAAATATTTGATGATATGATTCAGGATGTTCGTTTGATAAAACTGACTACTTGCTTCATAGAAAGAAAAAAGTAGTCTTTTTCTATGGGCACCCTTCGATTGACAAAACTATCTTTTTTTGAGAGAATAGAGATAGTAATACGGGGGTGGAAATATGTACCAAGAAAGAATCACTTTAACAACAAAGGATATTTTAGAAAAGGAATTTAAAATTGACACAAGAGGATATCGACCACAAGAAGTAGATAAATTCTTAGATATTATTATTCGCGATTATGAAGAATTTTCTAAAATATTAAATGAAGAAGAACAAGATAAAAAAGATTTAATTGAAGAAAATATGAAATTAAAACAAGAGATTCGAAGTCTTAGAACAAAATTAGAAATTTTAAAAGATAGTACAGGAAATGAATCTAGTAGTGCAGATGTATTACGTCGTTTATCAAATTTAGAAAAAATTATATATGGAAAAGATTAAATAATACTTTGACAAACGCTATATTCTTGTAATATAGAGGAAAGTCCATGCTCACACAATCTGCGACGATTGTAGTGTTCGTGCAAAGGGAAAAAATAACCTTTGGTAGCGTAAGCTAACGGCTCCGAAATGACCTAAAGGAAACCATGGTCAAACTAGGTATAAAAGTGCCATAGTGACGATTCTTTTTCGAAAGGAAAAGAGTGGAACGCGGTAAACCCCACGAGTGAGAAACCCAAATTTTGGTAGGGGAGCTTGAAAGAAAAGAACTGAATTTTCTTTTGGGATCAAGTAATTGATAGATAAATGTTTGTCGCCTAGAAATAGGAACAGAACATGGCTTATAAAGTATTATTTATTTTTTTAAGAGAGTAGGTGCTCCATGAAAGAAATTGGAGAACGTCTGAAAGAAACCAGAGAGTCTATAGGAATTTCCATTGAGGAAGCTGCTGAAGATCTAAAAATGAGACCTTCTCAAATTGAAAATATAGAATCTGGAAATATGGAAGTATTTAAAGATGTTTTTTATTTAAAGTATTTTATTCGTGATTATGCCAAATATTTGGGATTAGATTATGAAGATATGGTAGATGAGTTCAATGAATACTTGTTTGACTATACTTCTAAGATATCTATTGATGATATTAAAAAAGCGAAAAAAAATGCTTCTCTAAAAGAAGAAAAAGAAGAAAAAAGAATCCATTCTCCTTATACGGTAGAGAGAAAGGAAAAATCTTTATTTACAAAGATTATGATTACACTTTTGATACTCTTGATAATTGGAGTAGGAAGCTTTTTTATTTATCAAGCAATCAATGGAACAAATAAAGAACCAGAAAAAATAGAAAATGTATTGTAAAGTAAGGTGAGAATATGAATTTTCCGACAAAGCTAACCGTTTTTCGTATAGGGCTATCTGTTTTAATTATCTTTTTACTTTTGTTTCCTTTTGATGCAATGGGAATTGATATTCCAAGATTATTCATTAATGAAGCAATTGTTATCAATTTAAAATATATTATTGCAGGTGTCTTATTTGTAATTGCTTCTATCACAGATTTTTTTGATGGATATCTAGCGAGAAAAAATAATCAAGTAACAGACTACGGAAAAATGTTAGATGCAATAGCAGATAAAGTATTGGTAGATTCGATGCTCATCATTTTATCTGGAGCTGGTTTTATCAAACCTATTATCGCAGTTGTAGTAATTGTGAGAGATATTGCAGTCGATGCATTTAAAATGTCAGCTGCAAGCCATGGGGTGGTAATCGCTTCCATTAAGAGTGGTAAAATTAAAACTGCCTGTCTTATGACTGGAATTGGTCTTACACTTTTTTATAATTTACCATTTGAATTATGGAATTTGAAAGTTTCTGATTTCTTATTAATTGTATCTGCAGTTTTAAGTATTATCTCTGCAGTACAATATTATGATTTAACAAAGAAAGTAGTTTTAAAAGCAAAGAAGGAAAAATAAATTCCTTTTTTTTGTAGGAAATCAAAAAAGCGCCTTTTATATTATAAATAGAAGGGAATATTAGGAAAATGAACAAATGTTCGTAAAATGCTTGACATTGAAAAAAAACTATTATAAAATAGATTTGTAAGACATTAAGGAGGAAATAAAATGGTTAAATCAACTGGAGATAAAACATTAGAACAAGTGCTTGCCGATATTGAAAAGCAATTCGGGAAAGGCGCTGTTATGAAATTAGGAGAACAAGAACATACAAAAATTGATGTAATTCCAAGTGGTTCCTTATCACTTGATATCGCACTTGGTATTGGAGGTTACCCAAAGGGGAGAATTATAGAAATATATGGACCTGAGTCAAGTGGAAAAACAACATTTGCTTTACATGCGATTGCGGAAGCACAAAAAAGAGGAGGAAGAGCTGCATTTATCGATGCAGAACATTCTTTAGATCCAAAATATGCTGCAAATTTAGGTGTCAATACAGATGAATTATTACTATCTCAACCAGATAATGGAGAACAAGCACTAGAAATTTGTGAGGCACTTGTTCGCAGTGGAGCGATTAGTATTGTAGTTATTGACTCTGTTGCTGCTTTAGTTCCACAAGCAGAAATTGAGGGAGAAATGGGAGATTCTCATGTAGGTCTTCAAGCAAGACTTATGAGTCAAGCCCTTCGTAAATTATCAGGTGTTATTAATAAAACCAATACAATTTGTATTTTTATCAATCAATTACGCGAAAAAGTAGGTGTTATGTTTGGAAATCCGGAAACGACTCCAGGTGGAAGAGCACTTAAGTTTTATGCTTCTGTAAGGCTTGAAATTAGACGTTCTGAACAAATTAAAGCAGGAACGGATATTACTGGAAATAAAACAAATATTAAAGTTGTTAAAAATAAAATGGCACCTCCATTTAAAACATGTTCTGTGGATATTATGTATGGACAAGGTGTTTCTGTTGAAGGAGAAATTGTAGATCTTGCAAGTGAAGCTGGTATTTTGGAAAAAAGTGGAGCTTGGTATTCCTATAATGGAGAAAAAATTGGGCAAGGAAAAGAAAATGTCAAAGAACTTTTAAAAAAGAATCCAGAACTAAAAGAAGAGTTGGAAAAGAAAGTCCGTATCCATTATGGGATTGCTGAAGAAGAAAAGTAAGAAGCCATTGGGCTTTTTTTTCTTCCTTGACTTATTTTCTTATAAACGGTAAAATAATTTTAGAGTGAGAAATTCACTTGAAAATTATTATTTAGAAAATGGAGGAAAGAAATGAATAATATCGCACTCTCCATTTTATTGGTACTCATTGGACTTTTTATAGGCGCAATAATAGTATTTGTATTTAATTACATGAGAGAATCCAATACTTCTAAAAAAATTGAAAAAATGCTTGAAAAAGCAAGAAAAGATGGCGAAAAAGCTAAAAGAGATTATTTATTAGAAGCAAAAGAAGAAGCTCATAAATTAAAAATGGAAACGGATAAAGAGGTTAAAGAACGAAAAGCAGAAATTAAAGAAGCAGAAGAAAGATTACTTGTTCGTGAAGGAAATATGGATCGTAGGGATCAAACTCTTCAAAACCGTGAACAAATGCTAGAAGAAAAAGAAAACAGTTTAATTGAAAAACAAAAAAGTATCCAAGAAGAACAAGGTAAAGTGGAAGAAATTAAGAAAGAACAGATTGATTTATTAGAAAAAATCGCTGGGCTTTCAAAAAAACAAGCAAAAGAAATGGTTCTTCAAAAAGTAGAAGAAATGATGAGCCTAGAAATTGCGAATCTGATTAAAGAAAGAGAAGAAGAAGCAAAATTAGAAGTAGATAAAAAAGCAAAAGAAATGCTTATGACTTCTATGCAACGATATGCTGCGGATGTATCGAATGAACAAACTGTTACAGTGGTAAATCTTCCTAATGATGAAATGAAAGGTCGTATCATTGGTAGAGAAGGAAGAAATATTCGTACATTAGAATCCGTAACAGGGGTTGATTTAATTATTGATGATACTCCAGAAGCAATTGTATTATCAAGCTTTGATCCTCTAAGAAGAGAAATCGCAAGAGTTACAATTGAAACATTAATTAAAGATGGAAGAATTCATCCAACTCGTATTGAAGAAGTTTATGAAAAAGTATCAAATGATATGAAAGTAAAAATTCGTGAATATGGGGAAGCTGCACTTTTCGAATTAGGACTTACAAAAGTAGATCCTGAATTAATGGAAATCTTAGGAAAACTACATTTCCGTACAAGCTATGGACAAAATGTATTACAACATTCCATTGAAGTTGCTCACTTATCAGGACTTATGGCAAGTGAAATTGGTGAAAATGTAATGCTTGCGAAAAGAGCTGGATTATTCCATGATATTGGGAAATCAATTGATCATGAAGTAGAAGGTAGCCACGTTACTTTAGGTAGTGAAATTGCACATAAGTATCATGAAAATGAAGTTGTGATTAACACAATTGAATCTCATCATGGTGATACTGCACCAACTAGTATTATTGCAGAATTAGTCGCAATCGCAGATACTCTTTCTGCATCAAGACCTGGAGCACGTAATGATTCTTTAGAAAACTATATCAAACGATTAGAAGATTTGGAAAATATCGCAAAAGATATGGATGGAATTGAAAAGACATTTGCAGTTCAAGCAGGTAGAGAACTTCGTGTTGTTGTAAAACCTGAAGAAGTAGATGATCTTGGAAGTTATAAAATTGCACGTGATATCAAGAATAAAATTGAAGATCAATTGCAATATCCAGGAACGATTAAAGTTACCGTTATACGTGAAACAAGAGCAACAGAAGAAGCAAAATAATTGCTTCTTTTTTTTAAAATGTGTATAATGTTTATGACGGAGTGATACTATGAAAAAAATATTAACAGGAATTAAACCTACAGGAGATTTTACATTAGGAAATTATATAGGAGCGATTAAACAGATGGTTTCTATGCAAGAAGAATATGATTCTTATCTTTTTGTAGCGGATTTACATGCCCTAACCATTCCACAAGATCCAAAAGAACTTCATGAACGTTTAAAAAAGTTTATCGCGATGTATATTGCATGTGGAATTGATCCGAAAAAAAATACGATTTATTTACAATCAGAAAATGAATATATTCCTGCTATGTCTTACTTGCTAGAATGTACGACTCAATATGGCGAAGCTTCCCGTATGATTCAATTTAAAGAAAAAAGTAAAGAACACAGTAATTTTTCAGTTGGGTTATTGACTTATCCAGTTTTAATGGCTGCAGATATTCTATATTGTGATGCTGATTATGTCCCTGTTGGAATTGATCAAAAACAACATGTAGAACTTGCACGCGATATTGCAGAACGTTTTAATCATAGATATGGAGATACGTTTGTATTACCAGAACCAATGATTAGTAAGTCAGGAGTAAAAATTAGGGATTTAAAAGATCCAACTAAAAAAATGAGTAAATCAGAAGAAAACCCACAAGGTGTCATTAGTATGTTTGACACAAAAGAAGATATTGAAAAGAAAATTATGAGAGCTACTACCGATAGTGATAATCAAATAAAATATGATATGGATCATAAACCAGGAATTTCCAATTTACTAAATATTGCTTCATCCATTACAGGAAGAACGATTGAAGAATTGGAAAAAGAATTTGATGGACAAGGATATGGAACTTTTAAAAAATATGTTGCATCTATTACATCTGAACATATTATGAAGATTCAAGAAAAGTATCAACAATTACTAAATGGAAAAGAACTCGATCAAATATTAGATGAAGGAATTCAAAAATCAAGAACTCTTGCGAAAGGAAAATATGATCTGATGAAACAAAGAATGGGAGTTATAAGATAAAAATCAAGTTTCACACTTGATTTTTTTTGTAAACAAAATGTTTTCAAAAAAAAGATACATTGATTATTTCATAAAGAAATGTTATGATTGAAATAGTAGAAAGTAGGGATAAAATGAAGAAAAAAGGATTTACACTTATAGAGTTACTTGCAGTCATAGTAATACTTGCAGTGATCGCAATTATCGCAACGCCATTAATCATGAATGTGATTAACGATGCAAGAAAGAATAGTTTCAAAGATTCTGCTTATGGAATTACGAAAGCAATCGAATTAAAGTCTATGAGAGAAA
>CAMNAC010000002.1 GCA_946530475.1 uncultured Mycoplasmatota bacterium | reverse complement strand
TCACAGGTACTATTTATTCGATGTCAGATGCAAAGGTAGGGGATTCTATTTCAGGGAAATGGTGCATTGTAGGAACAATTGAGGGAGAACTATATAATTCTTGTGATGACGATGATTTCAGCTTTCCTACAGAAACAAAATGCCAAGAATTTATTCAAGACGCTATTGATGCAGGAAAAACTCAAGAAGGTGAAGTTACATGTCAAAAGGCAAGTGTTTCTTTTACATATCAAAAGAATGCATCAGCTTTGAATTCAGATTATTATTTTAAATATGATGTAAATAATGATATTATAGAAGCGTATCATTTATGTTATATGGCAGATAAAGAGTATTGCTTTAATGGATCGGGTAATTATTTAGATCAAGTTCAAGTATTGCAAAGCTTACAACCATGGTTTGAAGAAAATGGAGGTTCCTGTACAAAGGGGTCAAGTTCAAATTATCAATTGAATATTCCATTTGCATTTAATACTTTACATCTAAATGATTTAGCAGTGACCATCTCAAATAATTATTACACTTGTGCATTAAATGATAACACTTTAAGGATCAAACTTATTGAATCAAAAGGTGCTTCTGTAACTATGATAGATCCTAGTTCTTGTGATGATCTCATTATAGAAGATGGATATACTTGTGTCCCTGCAAACGAAAAATTAATTATTGATAGATTCAAACCAAGTACAGAATTTAATCCGGCTTTTCAATCAAGTGACAAATAATTTTTATCTGTATTAACAATTTAATATCCATTAATTTATCAAATTAAAGTATCACTTAGGTGGTACTTTTTGTCATATTTTGAAAAATTTGATATACTATTTTTAGAGAGTGGTTAGGAGTGAATTAGATGGCAAAGAGAAAACCAAAAAGAAAAGTTAGAAAATGGGTTATTGTTGTAATGGCAATCCTTGCTCTTGCTTTAATTGGAATAGAGACTACTTTGATTTTAGGTTTCAACTGGAAAGTAGAATGGACAGGTACTTTAATGCCATCTGTTCAATTAAAAAGACCAACTGTGAAAGTAATTGATTTAACATCCAATTCTAGACCAATTGCTGTTATGATTAATAATCATGAATATGCACAAGGACATCACGCAGGACTTCAAGATGCATATTTAGTTTATGAAATTGTAGTAGAAGGTGGAATTACTAGAATGATGGCAGTCTTTAAAGATAAAGATACTGCTAAAATAGGAAGTGTTCGCTCTTCTAGACATTATTTTTTAGATTATGCAATGGAAAATGATGCGATTTATACGCATTTTGGATGGAGTGAACGAGCAATGAATGACATCTATTCCTTAGGAATTCCAAATGTGAATGGATTATATGATAGTGGATTTTGGAGAGATACCTCTCTAGATGTTCCATATGAACATACAGCTTATACCAATATCGCATCCATTAAAGAAGTGGCTGAATATAGAGGATATCGTATGACGAGTGAACAAAAACCACTCTTAAATTATCAAATATATCCAATTAAAATGGCAGAATTAGAAGGAGCCTCTTTAGCGAATCATGTAAGTATAGAGTATTCCAGTTATCAAACAACTTCTTATGAATATGATCCAACCAAAAAGGTATATTTAAGATATACGAACGGAATGGAACATCATGATTCTGAAAAAGGTGGTCAAATCACTGCGAAAAACATCATCACTTATCAAGTCTATAACTATTCTTTTGATAGTTATGGAAGACAAGATTTAGATAATGTTGGAAGTGGTAGTGGATATTACATCAGTAATGGATATTCCATCCCAATTAAATGGGAAAAAAATGCAAGAGGAGAACAAACAAAATACTATTATGAAAATGGTGAAGAATTAAAGGTAAATGATGGAAATACCTTTATTCAAATCCAACCGGTAGGAAGAGAACTTTCGATTACAGAATAAAAAAATATGTGATTTTAGTGATTTGTTTTCCAAAAGTATGATATAATGTAGTAGTTCGAGGTGAACAAATTAATGAATCAGTTTTTAGAAAACGAAGAGTATAGAGAGTTCGTTTCTTCCATTTTAAATCATAAAGAATTTAGTAAATTAGAAAGTATTAAACATCATGATAGTAACAGGTTAAAGCACTCCTTAAGAGTATCTTATTACTCTTATTTGATCGCGAAAAAACTTCATTTGGATTGTGAAAGTGTCGCAAGAGGAGGTTTATTACACGATTTCTTTATTGAAAGAACAGTAAATTATGACACCATTAAAGAAAAAGTAAAGCTTTATACGGTAGATCATCCAGGATATGCATTAGAAAATGCACAAAAGTATTTTAACTTGAATGAAAAAGAAGCAAATATGATAAGATCTCATATGTTTCCTTTGGATTATCATGTCCCAAAATACAAAGAAAGCTGGGTTGTAAATCTGGTTGATAAAGGAGTTAGTTTCTATGAATTTGGAAAGAAATTTCAATATCAATTAGCTTATACACTAAATTTATATTTGATTTTATTAATCAATCTTAAAAAATAGACGGAAGTCTATTTTTGTATAGGAGTATTTATGAACTATAAAGTAAAAAAAGATTCTACTATTTTAGAGTTTCTTCAAGAGATAAATCAAGGGTGGTCCAAAAAGAAAATCAAATCTCTTCTTTCTTTTCATGTGGTTTTTGTAAATGGAAAACTACTGAAACGTTTAGAAGATGTAGTAAAAGAAGGACAAACAGTAACGATTAAAGAAAAACAAAAAGAAGTGAAGGATAAACGTTTGAAAATTCTTTATGAAGATGAGTATTTCATTGCGGTAAATAAACCATATGGAATGCTTTCTGTAAGTGATCATACAAAAGAAGAAACTATGTATCAAATTGTAAATCATTATGTAAAAACAAATGAGAAAAAAAGAATTTACGTATTACATAGGTTAGATAAAGATACCTCAGGTGTTTTAGTATTTGCAAAAGATGAAAAAATGAAATATCGTATGCAAGAAAAATGGAATGATTATGTAAGTGTAAGAGAATACTATGCAGTAGTAGAAGGAACCGGTTTAAAAAAAGGAACTTATCAAAGTTATTTAAATGAAACTTCTACTTATTATGTTTATTCTTCAAAAGAAGGAAAGAAAGCAATTACTCATTATGAAACCCTAAAAGAAGGAAAACATACTTCTTTAGTAAGAGTGAACTTAGAAACAGGAAGAAAAAACCAAATAAGGGTTCATATGATGGAATTACATCATCCTATTGTAGGAGATAAAAAATATGGTTCTAAAATGAACCCAATGAAAAGATTAGGGCTCCATGCTAGAAAACTAGAATTTTTAAATCCAGTTACCAAAAAACATGTTATAATAGAAGCACCAATTCCAAATGAATTTCAGAAACTAATTTAGTTTCTATTTGTCCTCGTAGCTCAGTAGGATAGAGCGATCGCCTCCTAAGCGATAGGCCGTTGGTTCGATTCCAATCGAGGACGCCATTTTTGATCATAAAAGTCTTGAAACCTCCTTAATTTCAAGACTTTTTTACTTAGTAAAAAGGAAAGATAAGCAATTGAACCTTTTTTTTACCTTAAATTAAATCCAGTTAAATAAAAACGTATATAGCGATTGCTATATACTTATAAGATTTATTTTTTTCTTTTTTTATCTATAATTATTGCGCCAATAATCACAATTGGAATCATAATAAACATTATTATTGTTATATTCACTTTGCTTACACTCCTTATTTCTTTTTCGTTATTAAAGTAATTATTAGAACTACTATTAATGCAAATAGCATTGAAATTGTAATATTTGTATGTAAAACATATAATGAAATAAGCATTACTCCAATCCCAATTAAACTTATGATAAGTGCTTTGTGTTTTTCAAAAATGTTAGATGGAAAAGGGTATCCATGGACAACTGTCATAGGTACAACTTTAGAACAAATGCCTTCACCAACTGGTGGATTTTACTCTGCTGGGGAAGGTCATAGCGGCAATGGTTATGCCCGAATTACATATTTAGGAGAATAGGAAACTATTCTCTTTTTTGACTTCTTCTTTAAAACGTGTATAATACTACTTTGAGGGGATTATTCATGAAAGAATTAGAAGATTTATTAGAATTATTTGTCACATTTGAAGAATACTATCTTGAAAAAAATTTTGAAACCCATGTAATTAAATTTCGTAACATGGATAAAGAAATTATTGAATTAATAAAGATCCTTGGATTCTATGCGATTGATCATGGATTGGTACAAAATAAGAATTTTGCTGTTGAGTTTGAAACACCTGTCTCTCCATCTGAAGAGCAAGAGTTAAGTGAAGCAGTGAATGCCATACATCGTTTAAAAAACACTATTATGCATAGGGGGGAAGGATGTGCACGTGTCATTATCAATGAAGGCACTTCTTCGTTTTGTTTTCAAAATGCTTATCATGATGATTATTCCGATTTTAGAATAGACAATCTTGAAATTCCATCTTATTACTTGAATCGTATCATAAAAACCTATTATGAAAACCGATACCATATAATCCCAATTAGCAATGGAAAAAAATTAAGAAAACTTTTAATGACAACAACTATTTCTAGTTTGAAAGAAATCAATGAAAGAATTTCTGAAGATTTTTCTTCGTTATTATTCGATTTAGCTTGTGATCAAGATCGTACCTTTATTCAATTTCATCCTATTGTTATCAATATGCAGGATTATTTGAAGAATAGCTCATTTAATGTATTCTCTCTATTTGCTGCAGAAAATGAAATGTACAAAGAAATACTGAAGATAAGCGATTATGTTTTTCAAGACTATCACTTTCAATCTGATGAAGGATTTTTTGCTTTTGATATCCTAGCTTTGTCAAATTATGGAAGGTATTCTTTAATTGATATTTATGAATTAAAAGCTGCTAAAACAGAATGGAAAACTCCTAGTACAGAGGAAGAATGTAGGTTAGAAACTGTCGCAAATCATATTGGAATTCCATCTGATTTTGAACATCGTAATGAAATATCAAGATTGTATATGGATTTTGGTTCGATCCAAATAAATGGAGAGTATCCAAAAGAATACTTAAATTTACTTGCTTTTCAAACTTACAAAAATCATATTGAGTATCTCAAAAATTTAAATGGGTTATTTAACATGAATAAATTGTATTTAGAAAAATTGGAGGATGGAAAGAATAAAGTTTTAAATGCAACTCATCCAATGCAAAAAAAAGCGGAAGAAATCCGTTTGAATAATCAATATTCTTTCTATTATCAAGAGATTTTAAAAAAGATTGGGGTATTAAATGCTAGTATTATGGGTTCTGTGAGAAATTCTGTCAGTCATCTATTTATAGAAACCAAAGAGGATAATCTATTGTTTTATGATGGAGAATCTAAAAAATCAGAACCTACTTTTACGATGTTAGGAAAACTATCGGATTATGAAAATTTAAAAGATGTCATATCTGGAAAAGACGAATATGGTTCCAAAGAATTTAGCGTCGAATTATTTTTCGATGTATTAAAAAACTATTTTAAAGAATATTACTTATTGGTAGAAAATAAAGAACCAGTAGAAGCATCGATTCTCGCACTTCAAAAAGAAAAAGAAACCATTGCTCGCTTAAATGGAATTTCTTCCTTTCTTTTTCAAAATACGATGCCAGAACAAAGCAATTTAAGAGATTATCAAAGAACATTAGTGTTAAAACACATGTAAAACTATTTCTGAAAAAGAAGTAGTTTTTTCTTGATAAGAATTCTTTCTTATGGTAGAATGTAAGAGAAGTGGTGAAATGTTGAAATGCTGGCATAGTATAATGGTATTACGAGGCCATGGTAAGGCTTTAACCTGTGTCCGATTCACAGTGTCAGCACCATTTAAAAAAGAAGCAATCGATGATTGCTTTTTTCTATCAAGGAGGAATTTATGAAATTTTTGATTTTTTGGATACAATCTTTGATTCTTTCTACTGGAATTAGACTTATGAGAGAATTAAAACTCTACCATGATCTTGCAAACGCTGGATATAAAGTAGAATTAGAAGAAGCTTCTAATATGGCAAAAGAAACAGAACCTACTCATATTGAAAAACATAAATTGATGTCATTGATTCCCATCTATAATGTCATTGCAGAAACACAGATGCTATTTCATTATATCAAGAATAAAGATTCTATTTTATATGACTTAAAAAAAGATGAGACACTTTCTTTATTGACGAAAGAAGAAGAGGAAGAATATCGAAAAAATCCGACACCATTTCATGCTTTTAAAATGAATGTAAATCATCAAGTGGAATTAGAAATGGCAAATCGAATTGACTTTCAATCAAAAGAAGATGAAATCAGTGGATCTATTTATTTTGATTATGGAAAAGAAGATGAAATACGTATTTTAAAAGTAACTGGAAATGCAAAGGAACTTTCAAAAGAAGAATTGATGGAACATATTTCCTGTATTACAGAACTTGTAGAAGAAGAACAAGAAAAAAAACTTGTGAAAAAACGTTTCTAAGGAGAATATTATGAAATTAGATCATTTAAATCTATCTTTTGGAACACAAGTGATTTTTAATGACGTAAATGTATGGATTCCCAAAAAAGAAAAGGTTGGGATTGTTGGAGTCAATGGCGCAGGAAAAACAACCTTTTTTAAAATTTTGATGGGTGAATTAGAGCCTGATTCTGGGAGGATTCAGCTAGATAAAGAAAGAGTTGGATTCTTACCTCAAATAATTGAAGTTGAAAAAGATAATATGACTGTATTTGATTATTTACTAGAAGGAAGACCTATTAAGAAATTAGAAAAAAAGCTTCAAGATTTATATGATAAAGTTGGGATAGAAGAGAATTTAAAAGAACAAAAAAAACTCTATAAAGAAATTGATAAAACGCAAAGAGAATTAGAATATTGGGGTATTTATGAAGCAGAATCCGAACTTTTAAAAATAATTGATGGAATGCATTTAGAAGAACTACTTGATAACACTCTTATGGAGTGCTCTGGAGGAGAAAAATCAAAAGTTGCTTTTGCGAAAATTCTTTATGAAAAACCTGAAATCTTATTGTTGGATGAACCAACGAATCACTTGGATAGTAGTACAAGAGATTATGTAATCAATTATTTAAAGAACTATAAAGGAAGTGTTTATGTCATATCTCATGATATTTCTTTTTTAAATGAAATAATTCATATGATTTTATATCTTGATAAAAGAACTCATCAAATGGAGTTATATGAAGGAGATTATCATTCATTTCAAAAGCAATTAAAAGAGCAAGAAGAAAATCAAATGCGTTTATTTGAAAAAGAACAAAAAGAAAGAGAAAAACTAGAAGACTTTATCAATAAGTATTCTTCTTCCTCTGGGAAAAGAAAACAAATGGTAAAAGATAGAGAAAAGAAATTAGAAAAATTAAACAAAGAAAGTGTAAAAGAAGTAAGAAAAGGAAAACTATCCAATATGAAACTTAATATGAACCGGGAAGGGAATTTGTTTCCTTTACGAGTGAATCATGTTTCTTTTGGATACACAGAACCATTATTTCAAAATTTGAGTTTTGATCTTCCAAGAGGAGAAAAATTCTTAATTATGGGAGAAAATGGAGTTGGTAAAAGTACGCTACTAAAGTTAATTGTTGGTCTATTAAAACCAGATTCTGGTGAAATAAAGTTAGGCCCTAAAACGGATATTGGATATTATGCACAAGAACATGAGGGGCTTAGTTTAGATCAAAACATTATGCAAAATTTTGAAGAATTTGATTTGAATGATCATCAATTAAGAAATTATTTAGGCCATTTTTTATTTTTTGGAGATGATGTGTTTAAAAAAGTTTCTGTTTTATCTCCTGGGGAAAGAAGTAGAATTGCTTTAGCAAAATTATCTTTAAAAGGAGCTAATTTCTTAGTACTAGATGAACCAACCAATCATTTGGATCCAGAAACACAAAAGATGATTGCACATGTTTTTCAAACATTTGAAGGAACGATGTTAGTTGTTTCTCATAATCCAGAATTTGTAGATTATCTTGGAATAGAAAGAACATTAACACTTCCCTCTGGTATACTATCTTATTATGATAGAAAAACTGTCGAACATTATCAAAAATTGAATACAAGGAAAAAATAATGTGATACAATGAAGATGGTGGTAGTATGAAACTATTTGTAGGATGTGGATCAAGCAATTCTATTTGTGAGCCTTATTTATCAGATTGTAGAGCATTATTAAAAGAAGTATTTCAAACACATGATTTAGTATTTGGAGCTAGTTCTTCTGGTATTATGGGGATTGCTTATGAAGAAGCCAAAAAGAATCAAAAAAGGATCATTGGTATTTGTACGGATATGTGGAAAGAGGATTTGAAAGAGTTGGATTGTACCAAAGAATACTCTGTTCCAACCATCTTAGAACGTACTCAAAAACTAGAAGAGGAATCTGATGTTTTACTGTTTTTACCAGGTGGAATGGGAACTTTTGTAGAACTTTTTTCTGCAATCGATCGAAAACGAAATAAAGAATTTGATAAACCAATTATCATTTATAATTTGAATCATTATTATGATTCTTTGCTCACTTTTTTAGAAAAGAACTATGAAGAAGGATTTACTTCCAAAAAGGTAAAAGAATGTTATCAAGTAACGACTACAGTAAAAGAAACATTAGCTATTTTAAATAAGAATTTTTGACATTTTATAAGAGGTATGTTAGAATTTATGAAAAGGTGATCTTATGAAGGAAAAAACGCATTTTGTATCATTGGTATTGGATGAAAAATACCGCAAAAAGCATTTTAAAAATAAGATAGGAAAATCTTATCAATCAGAGGTGTTAAATCGCTATCAAAATAAGTTAAAACAAAAAAACTTTGAATATCAAATGATCAGCAATTCTTATTTCCCAAAGAAAAGAAAAGTTTTAGAACAAAAGTTAAGAGAATTAATGGTTTTAAATTCAGAATTAGATTATTTTGAATCCGATCTTCTTTATTTACTTTTAAATGGAACACTTGAAGATTATCGTAATTTAGGTTATTCCAAGGATTATATATTACATTTGGTTCATAGAAAAGCAGATGAAGTAAGAAACTATGATGAAAAAATAAAAGCACAGAATTGTCCTATCGTAAAATATTTAAAAAAGAACAGATGGAAATAATACGACTTTTTGTCGCTTTTTTTTGAAAAGAAGGGGAGAATTATGAAAACTGGATATTGTAAAAATGTTTTATTTCGTGAAGTGGATTTTGAAGAAGATTGGAATGGGCTTATTTTTGAAAATGAGTCATTAAAAAATGTTGTATGCAAAGACAAAGAATGGAAAAATTGTTCTTTTTCTAACATTGTATTTGAAAATGTTTTAGCAGAACATGTAACATTAAGAAATGTTACGTTTATTCATTGTGATTTATCCAACTTTGATTTTAGTGAATCTTTTATGGAAAAAGTTACATTTAAAGATTGTAAGCTAATAGGATCTGACTTTGCATCTTCTTCTTTACAAAATACACAATTTGATAATTGCGCCCTGCAATACGGAAATTTTTCAGGAGCTAGGTTAAAACAAATTACCTTTGAACACAGTGATTTACAAAACAGTTATTTCAATGATTGTGAAATGAAGAAAATTACTTTTTCATATTCTAAATGTCAAAACATTGAATTTGTTCATACACTTTTAAAAGGAATTGATTTTAGGACTTGTGAAATCGATGGAATAAAAGTATCCGGTCCAGAATTAAAGGGATGTATTGTAACTCCTTATCAAGCAATTGAATTATCCAGATTTTTAGGAATTCAAATAGAATCATGAGGTGATCATATGATTTATCTAGATTACAGTGCGACAACACCAATTCTAGAAGAAGTATTAGATACTTATGTAAAAGTATCCAAAAACTATATTGGAAATAGTAATTCCCTACATAAATTAGGGGTCGAAAGTAAAAAGTTAGAAGAATCTGCTACCAAACAAATAGCTGATTTGTTACAAGTAAAGCCATCAGAGATTATTTATACGAGTGGAGCATCGGAATCGAACAATACCGCAATCAAAGGGATTGCATTTTCTTATCAAAATAGAGGAAAACATATTTTAACAACGCCTTTTGAACATTCTAGTATTGTAGAACCCCTAAACTATTTAAAAACGTTAGGGTTTGAAATTGAATATATTGCTTTAAAAGAAGACGGAACCGTTGATTTAGACGCTTTTCAAAAACAAATAAGAAAAGATACGATTCTGGTTACTTTAGCAAGTGTATCTAGTGAACTTGGGATCCTACAACCAATTGATGAAATAGGAAAGGTTTTAAAAAACTATCCAAAATGTTTTTTCCATGTAGATTTAACACAAAGTATTGGAAAAGTGGATGTTCCATTGAAATATGTTGATTTAGCAAGTCTTTCTGCTCATAAGTTTTATGGCCCTAAAGGGATAGGAGTCTTAATCAAAAAAGAAGGAATTGAGTTACTTCCTTTGATTCAAGGAGGAAAAAGTACCACGAAGTATCGAAGTGGTACACCAGCACTTCCTTTAATAGCCTCGATGTCTAAAGCATTAAGACTCATCTTTGAAAAAGATCAAAGTAAGGTTTCTAAACTCAATTCTTATTTAAGAGAAGAGTTAAAAAAGATAGATGGGGTTTCGATTAATAGTCCAGATACTTCCATTCCTCATATTTTGAATATCAGTGTGAAAGGAATTAAACCAGAAACTCTTTTACATGCACTAGAGGAACATGAGATTTATATTTCTACGCAAAGTGCATGTGCGACAGGAAAAGAATCATTACCTGTTTATACCATTACCAAAGACTCTAGTAAAGCAAGTAGTAGTTTAAGAATTAGTTTATCTTATTTAACTACAAAAGAAGAATGTGAATCTTTTATTCAAGTTTTAAAAGAAGAAATTCAAAAATTAAGAATTCGTTAACATAAAATGACAACCTTCTACATAAATAAAAGTAGGAGGTTTTTAAATGAGTAAATGGAAATTAATTTGGAAACAATACCGAATGACTATTCTGCTTTTTTTATCTATTGTAATCGGTACGATTTTAGGACTTCTTTTAAAAGAAGATGCAAAAGTATTGAAACCATTTGGTGATATTTTTCTAAATTTAATGTTTACAATTGTAGTTCCTCTTGTCTTTTTTACAATTGCATCCTCTGTTTCTTCCATGATTGATTTAAAAAGACTAGGGAAACTACTAGGAGTGATGTTAGGCGTCTTTTTCATAACGAGTTTGATAGCCGCGATTTTTATGCTTTTCTCAGTTAAAACAATTGACCCAGTAGGAAGTGCAAGTATTTTGATAGAAGCAGGTGAGAAAATAGAACAAATCAGTATAGGAGAACGCATTGTAGAAGCAATTACTGTAAATGATTTTAGTTCTATCTTATCCCGTAGTCATATGTTGCCACTTATTTTATTTTCAATTCTTTTTGGGTTAGGAACTAGCATGTTAAAAGAAGAAGGAAAAACAGTTTCTCATTTTTTAAATAGTGGATCTAAAATCATGATGAAAATTGTTTCTTTTATCATGTATTACGCACCAATTGGTCTATGTGGTTATTTTGCAGCATTAGTAGGAGAATTTGGACCTAATCTAATGGAAAGTTATGCAAGAAGTTTCCTTCTTTATTGTATAGTTGGAGTCTTTTATTATCTAATTTTTTATACCTTATATGCCTATTTATCTGGTAAAAAAGAAGGAGTCAAAACATTTTATCAAAACATTTTACCACCGACAGCAACCGCACTTGCTACGCAAAGTTCTCTTGCAACTCTTCCAACCAATTTAGAAGCAGCAAAAAATATGGGCATTCCAAAAGATATTAGAGAAGTATCTCTTCCAATCGGTTCTACTATGAATATGCACGGAAGTGTATTAGGTTCTATTCTAAAAATTGCATTTTTATTTACTGTTTTTGGAAGAGATTTTTCTGGAATAGGAACTTATTTTACCGCACTTTTTATTGCCGTATTATCGGGTGTTGTAATGAGTGGAATTCCAGGAGGAGGACTCATAGGAGAGATGCTCATTGTGAGTCTATATAATTTTCCAGCAGGAGCATTTGGTATTATTGCGACAATAGGGATGATTATAGATGCTCCAGCAACTGCTTTGAATGTAGTAGGAAATCCTGCAGTAACGATGATGATAACAAGAATTGTAGAAGGAAAAGACTGGCTTAAGAAAAAGATTACAAGCTAGTCTTTTTTTGTTAAAAAAACACATAATATTGATATGCGAATATATGTTTGGTATAATGAACATGGAACATTTAATAGTTGGGTGATTGCCAAATTCTTGAAAGGGAAGGAGGCGATAATATGTTTAAGAAGGATTTATTAATCTTTTCATTAATCATACTTATCTTCCTATTAGTATTATTACTATTTGTAGTATTGATATGAAAAGAAAATCACCTAACTCAGCAATGAATTAGGTGAACACCATTGTATGGCAACACTCAACATTGACGAATTAAGTGTTCCATTTTTATTATATGCAAGTTTCCTTTGCATATTAATCATAACACAAAAAGAAATAAAAGACAAGAATAACGAAATGTTAGATATTTCTAACATTTTTTTGTTTAAAAAAAGGATTCTTTCTCATAATAAAATGAAAGGAGATTTTATGGCACGTCATAAAGTAGAAATTTGTGGCGTGAATACTGCGAATATTAAAGTATTAAGTAATGAAGAACAAATCGAATTATTAAAAAAATATAAGATGGGGGATTTGAATGCAAAAGAAGAATTAGTAAATGGAAATTTAAAATTAGTGTTGAGTATTCTTCAAAGATTTCATACGAAAACAGATAATTTAGATGATTTATTTCAAGTAGGATGTATTGGTCTTATAAAAGCAATTGAAAATTTTGATTTATCTCATGAAGTGAAATTTAGTACCTATGCAGTTCCTATGATATTGGGAGAAATAAAAAGACATTTAAGGGATGACAATAATTTAAGAATCTCAAGAAGTATTAAAGATTTAGCTTATAAAGCATTAAAAGCAAAAGAAGAATTAACCAATTTATATGGAAGAGAAGTAACCGTAGAAGAAATATCCAATGTATTGAAACTTCCTGTCTATGATATTACTCATGCACTGGATTCTATGAAAGAAACCATTAGCATTTTTGAACCCATTTATCAAGATGGAGGAGATACCATTTATTTAGAAGATCAATTAGATGATAAAGAAAGTAGACCCGAAAAAGTGGAACTCTCAATTGATTTAAAAGAAGCGTTATCAAAATTAAAAGAAAAAGAACGCTACATTATTACATCGAGATATATTATTGGAAAAACACAGATGGAATTAGCGGAAGAAATTGGAATTAGTCAAGCTCAAATATCTAGATTAGAAAAAAGTGGCTTGGAACATATCAAAAAGATGATTTCATAAAAAAATTGAAAAAACATATGGTTTAATAGGTGGTTATATGAGATTATCAGAATTACAAAATAAAGATGTCATCAATCTAAAAGATGGGAAAAAAATAGGGAATATCATCGATATTGTGATCGATAAAAATGGAAAAATGGAATCTTTAATCATAGAAAAGAATAAATTATTTTCTGTTTTTTCTTCTAAAGAAGAGTTGGAAATAAAATGGAATCAAATCGAAAAATTTGGAGAAGATGTCATTTTAGTTCACATGGATTGATGAAATATCTTTTTTTTGTGTTATAATGAAATCAGGTGATATCATTGAAAATATTATTACATACAGATAAAATGGAACAAGTAGAAAAAAGTGGAGTAGGAAGAGCTATTATCCATCAAAAAAAGGCTTTGGAATTAGTAGGAGTACCTTATACAACTGATCCACAAGATGATTATGATATTATTCATATTAATACGATTTTTCCAGAATCTTATTTAATGGGAAAAAAGGCAAAAAAAGCAGGGAAAAAAGTGATCTTCCATGCGCATTCTACAGAAGAAGATTTCAGAAATAGTTTCTTGTTTTCGAATCAGGTAGCCCCAGCTTTTCGTTTATGGCTTAAGAAATGTTATTCTTCTGCAGATATGATAATTACTCCAACACCTTATTCCAAAAGGTTATTAGAAAATTATGACTTAGGAAAGAAAATAGTCGCAATTTCAAATGGAATTGAGTTAGAGTTCTTTAAAAAAGATGAAGAATTAGGGAAAAAGTTTAGAGAAGATTTTCATTTTAAAGATACAGATAAAATTGTCATGGCAGTTGGTCTTTATATTGAAAGAAAAGGAATTTTAGATTTTGTTGAGTTAGCGAAAGCAATGCCGGAATATCAATTTATTTGGTTCGGTTATACCGATCCTAAATTGATTCCAGCAAAGATTCGAGAAGCAGTCGAAACAAAATTGGATAATCTTCATTTTCCAGGCTATGTTCCAAGAGAAGTATTAAGAGGTGCTTATAGCGGAGCTGATTTATTCATATTCCCAACGCATGAAGAAACAGAAGGAATTGTTTTATTGGAAGCATTAGCTACTAAGATTCCTACTTTACTTCGTGATATTCCAATTTATGAAGGCTGGTTTCAAGATGGAAAGAATGTTTATAAAGCAAAAACGTTCGAAGAATTTGAAACAAAAATAAAAGGAATTCTAGAAGGAAAACTTCCTTCTTTAGTAGAAGAAGGATATAAATTAGCTGAGGAAAGAGATATCAAAAAAATAGGAGAACAATTAAAGGCTGTTTACGAAGAAGTCATGGAAATGGATGATACAAAAGTATAGGAGGATCCTTATGAAAAAGAAATATGCTTTATTTATTTTAATCATAAGTATCCTTTTTCTTTGTATTTTTTTCTTATTTAAAAAAGAAAAACAGTATGATGATACCTTTTTATATTTTGATACTTTAATAGAAGTAAAATATAAAGGAAAGAAAGATTATAAAAAAGAAATAGAAGAACTTTTTCTTCATTATCATAATTTAACTACCAGATATGAAGAATATGGGAATAATGTATATGGAATTCTTCATAATAAAGATGAATCTGAAACACTTGAGTTGAATCCTGATTTATATGAAATGTTAGAATATGCACAGTCTTTTAAAGAAAAAAGTGATGGAAAATATAATATTGAATTAGGTTGTGTGTTTCAACTATGGAAGGATGCAAAAGAAAAAGAAACAATTCCTTCTATAGAAGAATTACAAGCTTGTGAAAACCACCCTCTCATATTACTTGGAAATAATAAAATCTTAAACAATCATCCAAATCTTGATTTGGGTTCTTTCGCAAAAGGATATGCTGTACAAAAGTTAGGTGAATTTTTTCAAGAAAAAGAGGTAAAAGATTATTTGATTAATGCAGGAGGGAATGTATTAGTAGGAACTCCTTCCAATAAAACCTATTACCGTGTTGGAATTCAAAATCCGGATAATTCAGATTTGTTAAAAATACTAAATGTGAAAGAAAAAGCAGTTGTCACAAGTGGAGGATATGAAAGGTTTTACGAATATGATGGAGTGAAATATCATCATATTATTGATCCTGGAACTCTGTTTCCGGCAAAAACTATGAAAAGTGTAACAGTGATTGCTTCTGATAGTGGACTTGCAGATATTCTATCTACCACATTATTTTTAATGACAGAAGAAGAAGGGGAAAAATTTTTAAAAGATTATTCGGATGTTGATGCAATCTGGGTTACAAATGAAAATGAAGTAATTACTACAAAAGGAGTCTCTAATTATGAATAAATGGGATAAGACCTTATTAGGAATATGTCTTCTTTTAGGAGGTATTCTTTTGTTCTACCCCAAAAAGGGAAACACAGTAGAAGTTTATCGAAACAACTCTTTGGTATTATCTGTTCCACTTAGTCAAAACCAAATTTATGAAGTGGATGGAAAATTAGGGGTAGTACAAATCGTTGTTCAAGATAATGGAGTCATGGTAGAAAAAGAAACAAGCCCAAAACATTATTGTTCCAAACAAGGATTTATCTATCATGCAAATGAGATGATTGTATGTCTTCCAAATGAATTAGTGATTAAAATTGTAGGAAATTCAAATATCGATGCGGTGGTGAAATAATGGAATTAAAAAAATTAACAAGATTATCTGGTTTACTTGCTCTTTCAGTCGTTTTAGGGTATTTCGAAAACTTAGTGCCTTTATTTAATGGCACGTTACCAGGAGTAAAAATTGGGCTTGCTAACTGTATCGTATTATTAATCTTATATGGATACGGAGAAAAAGAAGCAATTCTAATATCTATTACAAGAGTTTTTTTGGTAAGTCTATTTTCGACTGGTATCTTTTCCATCCCATTTTTCTTTAGTCTTACAGGTGCAATTCTTAGTATTCTTGTTATGATACTTGCAAAAAGATTTACAAAGTTCAGTATGATTGGAGTCAGTATCTTAGGTTCTATTTCTCACTGTACAGGACAAATTATCTGTGCGGTAATATTGCTCGAAATGCCAAGTTTATTTCATTATTATCCATGGCTATTTGCTTTTTCTATTCCAACTGGATTATTAATCGGAGTGTTATCAAAATCTCTTTATGAGGAGTTAAAAAATCGAAATCTATTATAAGGAAAGACTATAAAAAGAGTCTTTTTTTTGATATAATGGAATCGGTGATTATTATGAAAAAAGTGATCTCAGGAAGTGCCTTTTTTCTATTATTAGATCAATTGATTAAATGTTTGATTCAATCTTTTTTAGAGTTAAATCAAAGTATTACCATTATCCCCGATTTTTTTCATATTACCTATACAAGAAATACGGGTGCAGCTTGGAGTATTTTAGAGGGAAATACATTGATTTTAATCGGAATTACTTTTTTGGCTTTGTATTATCTTTATGAGTTTTTTTTGAAAAATCAAACATTTACAAAATTAGATATCCTAACTTATTCTTTGTTAATTGGAGGAATATTAGGGAATTTAATCGACCGAATCTTTCTGCATTCTGTTGTAGATTACCTAGATTTTACGTTCTTTTCTTATCATTTTCCGATTTTTAATCTGGCAGATAGTTGTATTGTGATAGGAGTAGGACTTTTAATTATCAAAATTTTAAGAGGTGAAAAACATGGAGCACATTGAAAAAGTAGAAGAGGGGATGCGCTTAGATCAATTTATGATGGATGTACTTTCTTTAAGCAGAAGTAAAGTACAGTCTATGATTAAAGAAAATCAAATTTTAGTAAATGATTGTCCTTCTAAAAATGGTTACCAATTAAAAGCAAATGATCAGATATCTTATGAACCTTTTGTTGAAAAAGAAATGAAGTTGATTCCAGAAAAATTAGATTTTGAAATTGTATATGAAGATAGTGATGTGATCGTTGTCAATAAACCAAATGGAATGGTTGTACATCCAGCAGTAGGGAATTTTACAGGAACTCTAGTAAATGGGCTTTTGTATCACTCGAAAGAATTAAGTGATATCAATGGAGAATTTCGACCTGGAATCGTACACCGTATTGATGCTTTTACGACAGGTTTACTTGTTGTCGCGAAAAATAACCGTGCACATGAGTTTTTAGCCCATCAATTAGAAGAACATTCCATTCATAGAAAATATGAAGCGTTGGTTTGGGGAGTGATTGAAGAAGACAGTGCGACAATAAAAGCTCCTATCGGAAGAGACTTAAAAGATCGAAAAAAAATGGCTGTTACTTCCATTCATAGTAAAGAAGCAATTACCCATTTAAAAGTTTTGAAGAGAATGAAACATGCTACATTAATTGAATGTGTGCTAGAAACTGGGAGAACCCATCAAATACGTGTTCATTTAAATTACATTGGACATCCTGTTGTGAATGATCCTATCTATGGAAATCGAAAACCAATCAATGATACAGGGCAATGTCTTCACGCAAAAGAATTAGGTTTTATTCATCCTACTACAAAAAAATATATGGAATTTCATGCAGATTTACCAACTGAATTTTTAGAAATATTAGAAAAATTTGAGAACGAATAAAATCATGTTATAATAAGAGGCAAGGAGGAATTTTATGAATCAATCATTGGGAACCATTGAAATTGGTGGAAAAGATGAAATTGTAATGAAATTACTTCATTATTTTACGACAGAAAAAGGATATAACCCGATTGTTCTTCATGGGGCTCAAAACGAAATATGGTTAGAGAATCTAAGCGAAGAATATCGAATTATACGAATTGTTTCAAACTATATTCATAATGATGAACAATTTGATTTTGATGTTTATAGAACCAAACAAATCATGAAACGAATCAAAAGAAAAACATTCTCTTTTGGTATGAACGCAATTAGTTTTTATTTAGATTTAGGAGATAATGTTCATCTAGAAGAACATAAAAGCCAAAATTTACTTTGTTACTCGGTTCAATCAATGGAAGATATCGAAAATAATCCAACAATATTAAAGATATTTCCTGATTTAATGAAGGAAACAGATTTTAAAGAAAAGGGATTGGAATTGTTTTTGAAAATAACAGATGACATTAATAAAAAAAGTGAAGAAGATGCGAAAAAGGCAGAACGTGTTTTTGAAAAGAAAACTCCTTATATTACATATGGTTTAATAGGAATCAATGTAGTTGTATTTTTACTGATGTATGTACTTGGTAATGGAAGTGAAGATTCAGAGACTCTTCTAAAATTTGGAGCGAATTTCACACCTCTCATAGTAAATGGAGAATATTATAGACTTTTAACAAGTGCTTTCTTACATATAGGAGCAATTCATTTACTCATGAATATGTGGGCATTATATGTGCTAGGTATCGAACTAGAAAGCTATTATGGAAAATGGAAATTCTTATGCATTTATTTAGGGAGTGCGATTTTTGGAAATTTAATGTCGATGCTTTTCTTAAAAGATACCATTTCAGCAGGTGCTTCAGGAGCCATTTTTGGACTTTTTGGGGCAATCCTATATTTTGGATATCATTACCGCGTCTTTTTAGGAAATGTGATAAGATCCCAAATTATTCCAGTCATTTTAATCAACTTTATGATTGGACTTCTTTTACCAGGAATTGATAATGCTGCACATATAGGAGGACTTTTAGGTGGTGTTCTAATTTCTGCAGCAGTAGGGGTTCCATTTCGTTCTACAAAATCCGATCAAATAAATGGATTTATTATGACAATGATTAGTCTTGTATTTTTGATCTATATGGGGTTTTTCGCATAATGTGTCCAAATTGTGGATCAAAATTAGTTGAAATCGTAGTACGAGATAGTGGGAATATCGCTTATGTTGTTCATGAATGTCCAAAATGTGGATATGCTGAAAAAAGAGAAATCATTCGTTTTCCTATAAAAAAGCTAAAAAGGTAAGAATTCTGTTAATTTGACAGGATTCTTTTTTTTTGTTAGTATACATAACTGTTAAAGAAAAGGGGGATTTTTATGGATAGACAAAATCAATTGATCAAAGCGATTCAACTTGCTTATAAAAAAGGAGTAGCGATAGATGAAATCGCAATGACATTCCATTTAACAGAGGAAGAAGTATCTGATTATTTAGATATGGAATATGTAGAAGAAGTAAAAAGAGGTAGAAAATCGACTTATCAAAATGTGTCTTCTTCTAATTTTAAGAAAATCTTTCATATGCATACTCATGATTTTAATGTTCATCAAATAGAAGTAAAATTAGGAATTTCAAATTTAGCAATTCGTAAAATATTAGGACTTACGATTCCAAAAGAAAAAGGACAACAAAATATACAATATCGTCACGATGGTATGACAGTCATGAAATATAAGATCGTAAAAACAAACCAAAGTGAAGCAGTTCGTATTTATTATGCGAATGGAACAACTAATCAAAAAAGACAATTTCGTAATCGTACCGCTGAATTAGATGCCTTGGTGAAAGAAAATGCTCATTATTTTCTTATGAAAAATGATAAATCCAATCTTTCTGGAAAAGAATTAGATTACTATGAAGCAGTGAAAAACTTTTACAGTAGGGAACATTTATTAAATGAAAAAAGTTTAAAAGAAAGTATTTATAACAGTCAGTCCAATGAAAGAGTGGATATGATTCAAAATTATACCAATCTAAATAATTATTTAAATCTTAAAAAAGAAGAAAGAGAACTTCTTGAAAAGAATGTGACGAAATATCTAAAAAAAGATAAACTAGAACAGTTTAAGAAGTCTATTCTTGGATATGATTATGAATTCATGAAAAAGTTGAAACGCTCGAAAGAAATAAATATCAAAGACTTACGTGAATCAGAAGAGGAATTTGCAAAATACAATTTTGATGAAGTATCAAATGTATTTGTTCCTAAAACAGGAATTACGGAGCTTGAAATAGGTCCAAATACCTATCAACTATTAAAAACACATTATCAATTACAAGATAATAAGAAAAAAGCAGAACAAGTTATGGGAATTTGTTATGCAGATAGTCCAAGAGTAAATGAGTCGGAAGTAAATAATTCGGAATTATATGAGATTATTCATTGGGCAGCAGATTATATTCGCAATGGGGATAATGACCTATATAAAAGAATCATTAAAGACAATCGTATTTTTATCAATGGTATTTCCAACTTAAGAGAAGCTCAATTAAGGGATAAATTAAGAAGATTAAATACGGTACTTGAATTAGTAGAAGAAACAAAAAAACGTTAGAAATTCTAACGTTTTTTTATAACTTTCTATATAATCCAATCGCATGTCCTAAAATAGATACGTTTGGAAGAATAATAGGAGCCATTGTATCATTTTCAGGTTGAAGTCTAATATGATCATTTTCTTTATAAAATCTTTTTAAAGTAACTTCATTGTCTTCTGTCATTGCGACAACTATTTCACCATTTCTAGCAGTATTTCTTCTTTCTACAATTACGATATCTCCATCATAGATTCCTGCATTAATCATGCTAGTCCCGCTAACGAGTAGAGTAAATACTTCTTTATCGCGTGGTATCAAATAAGCAGGTAGGGAAAAATATTCATCTGGTCTTTCGATTGCCTCAATAGGGCTTCCAGCAGTAATTTTTCCTAAAAGTGGAACTTCTACCACATTTTCATTTTGTATTTCATATTCATTTTTTACAAGTAATTCTAATGCACGATTTTTAGAACCGTCTTTTTTAATAAAACCTTTTTTCTCTAGATTATTTAAATGGGTATGAATCGTTGCAGGAGAAGAAACTCCTAAATCTTTTCCAATTTCACGAACAGTAGGTGGATAACCATGTGAAACAATATATTCTTTAATGTATTTCAATACTTCATCTTGTCTTTTTGTAAGTTCTGTCAAGTAAATACCTCCCTTTTCTAATCACATTCTACCATACATTTATTCGCTTGTCAAACGCTTGTTCGCAAAAACGTAACTTTTTTGAAAAATATAGAAAATAGGCAAGTGTAAAATGCGAACAAATGTTTTCAAAAAGTATTGACGCAAACAACTGTTCGTGTTAGAATGGAATTAATGAAAGGGTGATAGGATGAAAGAAATTTTAGAAAGCAAAGTGATGGTGTTATTTGCTTTATTTGTAATCGGGTTTTGTTATTATGGAGGAATATATACAAAAAAATTAGACACTTTACCAAGGGAGAGTGAAGCAAAAATTGTAGAAACGTTTTATAAATAATCGTTTCTTTTTCTTTTATTCAATGGTATAATTATAATAATAGAGGTGGCATATGGAAGAGAAAATAATTAATAACATAAAATCCCTTGGAATTGATATGATCGATCAAGCTGGTAGTGGACACCCAGGTATTGTTTTAGGTGCTGCACCCATTCTTTATACATTATTTACAAAGCATTTAAATATCAATGTAAATGATAAAAATTGGTTAAATAGAGACCGTTTTATTATGTCAGCAGGACATGGTTCTGCACTTTTATATAGTACTCTTTTTATGGCAGGATATTTGTCTTTAGAGGACTTAAAAAAATTTCGTCAAATCGATTCGATTACTCCAGGTCATCCTGAATATGGCGTTACTCCAGGAGTTGAGATGTCAACAGGACCTTTAGGACAAGGAATCGCATCTTCTGTCGGTTTTGCTTTAGCAGAAAAAATATTAGGAAGTAGGTTTCAAACAAGTAAGAAAGAACCTTTATTTCAATATTATACCTATGTTCTTTGCGGAGATGGAGACTTGATGGAAGGAATTAGTTATGAGGCTGCATCTTTAGCTGGAACGTTAGAATTAAATCATCTAATCGTATTATATGATTCCAATCAAATCAGCTTGGATGGAAAAACAGAATTTGTATTTCATGAAAATGTGAGAGGCCGTTTTGAAGCTCTTGGTTGGAATACAGAACTTGTATCCGATGGAACCAGTGTAAAAGAAATTGATCAAGCAATCAAAAAAGCCAAATCTTCTAAAAAACCAACTTTGATTGAAATCAAAACTATTATTGGGAAGGATTCTCAAAAAGAAGGAACGAATGAAGTACATGGGAAACCTTTAGAGAAAACAGATAAAGAAGAATTAAAATTAAAATGGAATTTTCCATCTGATCCTTTCTATTTAGTACCAAATGCGCAAGCTGAATTTCAAAAAGAATTACAGGAACATATGTTAAAATCTTATCAAGAATGGGCAGAAAGATATCGTGATTATGTGAATTTAAAGGGAGCAGAATCCTTAGAATATTTGATGAAAGAACAACCAATGCCAAATGTTTTAGAGTTACCAATTCAATTAGAAACAGAAAAGAAAACGTCTACAAGAGCATTTAATGGAGAAGTAATGAGAGAAATCTCAAAAGTTTTACCAAACTTTATTACCGGAAGTGCTGATTTATTTTCTTCTGTAAAAAACTATATCCGAGATGGAGAAGATATCACAAGAGAATCTTTTAAAGGAAAAAATATCTGGTTTGGCGTTAGAGAACATGCAATGGGAGCTATTTTAAATGGTTTAGCGCTTTCTCATTTTCTTCCATCCGGTTCTACCTTTTTAGCATTCTCAGATTATGTAAAACCTGCAATGAGAATGAGTAGTTTAATGAATTTACCAGTTACTTATCTATTTTCTCATGACAGTATTTCTATTGGAAGCGATGGACCAACTCATCAACCAGTAGAACAATTATCGACTTTAAGAAGTATGCCTAATATGAAGGTATATCGCCCATGTGATGGAAAAGAGTTAATTGGCTGTTGGAATGCAATTTTAAAAGAAAGAAAACCTTGTTCTTTAATCTTATCCAAACAAGAACAAGACTTATTAGAAAGAACTTCTTCCATTGAAGTAGAAAGAGGAGCTTACATCATAAGAAAAGAAGAATCCCTACAAGGAATAATCATTGCGACAGGTGACGAAGTGTTTACTGCGAATCGTCTAGCTAATATCATGTATCAAAAATACAAGTTAGATTTAAGAGTTGTAAGTATGCCTTGTATGGAAACGTTTAAAGAACAACCTAAAGAATATCAAGAAAACCTTCTTCCAAAAGGAGTACGTACGGTTGTCATAGAAGCAGGTTCTTCCTTTGGATGGGAATCATTTGTTTATAGTAGTGATTATTTATTTACAATTGATCATTTTGGAGCCAGCGGTTCGAAAGACCAAATATTGAAAAAATTTCAATATGATTCCGATTCTTTAGAAGAAAGATTAACAAAATTGTTTTTATAAAGTATTTTTTGACAAAATACTTTTTTTCTTTGAACTAAACTATAATTGGTGAATCTCATGAGAAAATATTATATCTTTTCAGTTAAACCTAATATTTATTCTAGTTATAAAAAGAAACCGGATGCATTGTTTTTTCTTTTTTTAAAACTAAAAAATAGTCAAGATTTTAAAAATTCCATCATTTTATATCAACAAATTAGTAATGGGTTTGATTTAGAACGTCTTTATAATTATTTTATGAATAAATTCAAAGTGGCAAAAAAAAAGCATTATGCATTTCAAAAGCCTAAATTATTATTAGAACTTAATTATTCTTGTTTGATTTTAATTTGTGAAAAACAATTTCCTAAGTTATTACAAGTTTTTTCTTATTATAGTTCTTATTTATTTGTCTGCGATTTTGAAAATGGAGATTATTTCTGGTTAAATGAAATTTTAGAAAAGAAGATTGAATGACTTGTTATTTTTTAAAAATTCTAGTAATATATTGAGTAGAAAGGTGTGACAAAATGGGAGCATTTTTAATGGATTTATTTCAAATATTAATCGGAGTGGTAATTGGAGGAGTAGCTGGATTCTTTATTGCTAGAAAATATATGCAAAAGTATGTGAAAGAAAACCCACCAATTAATGAACAAATGATTAAAGCAATGATGACACAAATGGGTAGAACACCAAGTCAAAAACAAGTAAATCAAATGATGAAACAAATGCAAAAATATCAATAGATTCTATTGGTATTTTTTGTTTTCTTTTTTTCATATAATGAACTATGGGGTGAGTTATGAATTTAGAAGAATTAATTTCAACTACAAAAGGAACTTATTATGGAAAGAAAAAGAATATTTTTATTCATCACTTTTGTATTGATACAAGACTTCTTAAGAAAGGCGATTGCTTTATCGCATTAAAAGGAAAGAATCAGGATGGACATTCTTTTTTAGAGACAGCTTATGAGAAAGGTTGTGTTTTATCCATTGTTTCAAAGCTACCGAAAAAAAGAAAGAAAAAAGAACGTTATCTAGTAGTAGAAGATACTTTAAAAGCCTTATGGGATCTTGCTTCTTTTCAAAGAAATAAAGGTTCTATTCCAGTCATTGGTATTACTGGAAGTGTAGGGAAAAGTACCTTAAAAGAGATTTTAGCGCAATTATTAGAACCTGATTATAGAGTATTAAAAAGTGAAGGAAATCAAAATAACCATATTGGACTTCCTATGACATTATTAAAAATGGATTCTAATTATGATATTGTCATTGCAGAACTTGGGATGAATCATAAAGGAGAAATACAAAAACTATCCAATCTTTTAAGACCAAGTATAGGAGTCATTACCAAAATAGGAACTTCTCATATTGGGAATCTAGGTTCGAAAAAAGAGATATGTAAAGCAAAATTAGAAATATTATCTGGAATGGATGGAGGATTCTTATTTTTAAATGGATATGACAAACGATTAAAACGTTTCAAAGGAAATATTCCATGTTTTAAAACAAATGAAAAAGGAAATTATCAGATAAAAGAGATTAATATAAATCTAAAAGGAACTTCTTTTATTCTGATTGTAAATCAAAAAGAATATGAAGTGTTTTTCCCATATCCAGGATATCAATATCCAGAATTAATCGCATTAGCGATTCTGATTGCTTCGAAATTACAAATTCCAATTGATGTTTGTATTAAACGATTAAAGAATATTAAACTTTTAAATCAAAGATTTCAGTTTTCTCATCTAAACCAAAATATTTTACTGATTGATGATAGTTATAACGCAAGTTATGAATCTTTTTTATCTGCTTATTCGTATTTAAAATCCGAAAAACAAAATAAACTGTTGATTCTAGGAGATATGTTAGAACTTGGTTCCTATTCAAAAAAATATCATAAAAAAGTTATCCGAAAAGCAAATTATTTAATGCATACAGAAGTATGGTATACAGGTCCTGTTTTTTATTCATTAGGAAGAAAATTTCATCATGGAACTTATTTTGAAACCATTGAAGATATGAAAAAATGTTTGGAAGAAAATGATTGGAAAGATTGTATCATATATGTAAAAGGGTCCCATTTATTTCATTTAGAACAAGTAAGTGAAGCCATTATCAAAAAATACAAAGAAGATAAATCTTATAACTTGAAATAATTGTAGAATTCCTTTATAATGTACTAGACAAGGACGTGTAATATGAAAATAAAGTATGAACTAATTAAAAAAGATGGGAAAGCAAGACATGGGATTTTACATACCAATTATGGAAGTTATGAAACTCCTATTTTTATGCCAGTTGGAACACAAGCTACTGTAAAGACATTAAGTCCAGAAGAATTAAAAGAAATCCATAGTGCCGTTGTTTTAGCGAACACCTATCATCTATGGTTAAGACCAGGAGAAGATACCATTATGCATGCAGGAGGTCTTCATAAATTTATGAATTATGATGGGCCTATCTTAACAGATAGTGGAGGATTCCAAGTGTTTTCTCTAGCTCGTAACAAGAAAAAGGACATTGTAGAAGAAGGCGTTCATTTTAAAAGTCATATTGATGGTAGAAAACTATTTTTAACTCCAGAATTATCGATTCAAATCCAAAACAAATTAGATAGTGATATTGCGATGAGTTTTGATGAATGTCCTCCATATCCTGTTTCTTATGAATATATGAAACAAAGTGTAGAGAGAACTTTACGTTGGGCGAAAAGAGGTCTTGCAGTACATCAAAATGAAAATCAATCACTATTTGGAATTGTACAAGGCGGAGAGTTTGAAGACTTGAGAAAATGGAGTGCGGAAGAAACTGTTAAATGTAATTTTGATGGATATTCAATTGGTGGAACTAGTGTTGGAGAAGACAAAAAAACGATGTATGAAATGATTGATCATTCCATCAAATACTTACCAGAAGATAAACCTAGATATTTGATGGGAGTAGGAGATCCAATCGATATTTTAGAGGGTGTAGAACGTGGAATTGATATGTTTGATTGTGTACATCCAACGAGACTTGCTAGACATGCACATGCATTTACGAGAAATGGAAAAATCAATTTAAAAAATTTAAAATACAAAGAAGATTTTACTCCTGTTGATGACACATGTGATTGTTATTGCTGTAAGCATTATACGAAAGCTTATATTAGACATCTTATGGTAGCAGAAGAAACTTTTGGAAGTAGGTTATTATCGATTCATAATTTAAGATTTTTAATTCGTTTAGTAGAAGAAATTAGAACTTCGATTGATGAAGGAACATTTCAAGAATATAAAAATCAATTTATGGAAACATACAAAAAGAAATAGGATTGTTCCTATTTTTTTGTGCTGAAATTGATTCCTAACATGCCTCCTACCATACTACTTAATAAAAGAATGAGATCATAGAATAATGAATTCATGGAAAAAGAATAAGAAAAGAAAAGGAAGGAAATGAAAATCATCAAGCATAAAAATAAGGCTCCATATTTCATTCCTTCTAAATATCCTTTTTGTTTTTGGTTTTTACTGATGAAAAAACCTCCTAGGAAAAAAGAAAGAATGGATAGAATCAATTTTCCAATTGAAACAAAAGAGTAGGGAATCCAATCAAAATAATGCAAAAGAGTTAATAAAAAAGTGCCAACTAATAAAATCAAAAGAGAAAAAAAAGATACTTTTCCAAATTTTTGAAACCAAGATAAATAATTCATAGATACCTCCTAACTCATTTTATGATGGTTATAAAAAAGTAGAACATCGTACATAAGAAAATAGGTGATTCTATGATTTTAATAAAATATAGTATAGCTTATCTTTTATTTTTCTTTTATTTTGTTCTTTTAAAAAAAGAACAATTATTTAATTGGAATGTATATGATATTCTGTTTTTCTTTTTTGAGTGTTTAATATTTTCTCACATCAATAACACAACATTCCTTTTATCTATCGGCTTTTTTCTTGTAAGAGTGTTACTAGAAAAAGGAATTACTTATTTTAAAAAAGAACCTTCTATTTTAATTCAAAATGGAATCTTAAATTTTCATGTTTTCAGATCTTCTCATTTATCCATTCAGTCTTTTTTATCGAATTTGAATCATTATGGAATCAATGATTTAAGTGAAGTTTCAAAAGCAACTTTAAAAGGAAGACATTTAGTCATACAAAAAAATAAGGAATAATCCTTATTTTTCAATGTAATGATAACTACAAGAACGAATTAAACGATTCATGATCGCAATTCCAAGTCCTTCTTTTTTGACTCCTTCAATTAAGATTAAATCGGGTTTTAATCCATCTGCTTTTCTTAACAGAGTAAAAATGTTATGTGATATTTCATCAAAATGATTTTTACTACCATAAGAAAGATAGGTGTTATTTGGAAAGTAAGATTCATGTTCTTTTGAACCAATGATAACAGTATGTTCTTTTAAATGCTTTTTCATTTCTTCTAGAAATACGGTGTCATTTTCGCTATAAATCATGATGGTATCACAAGAAGGAGCATAATGCTTATATTTCATACCTGGACTTTCTACTTTTCCATCTGCTTTTTTATAAATATGTTCATCTAATTTTACAATTCCAACAACTTCTTTGATGTCTTCTGGAGTAATCTTACCAGGTCTTAAAATAGTGGGAATTCCATCGATTACTTTACATACAGTTGATTCAATTCCAATTTTGGTTTCTCCACCATCTACAATATAGGAAACTTTTCCATCAAATTCTTCTTTGATATCTTCAATTTTTGTTCCACTTGGCCTGCTAGATAGATTTGCACTTGGCGCGGCAATCGGTGTTTTTGCATATTCGATAATATTTCTTGCAATTTCATTGTCTGGCATACGAATTCCTACCGTATCTAGACCAGCAGATACATTGTCTGGAATTTTCTTTTTCTTTTTTAAAATAAGAGTAAATGGACCTGGCATAAACGCATCAATTAATAATTGTTCCATCTTATTTGGTTTTTCTGTTAAATCTTTCATCATATCAAAATTCGAAATATGTACAATAAGAGGATTATCATTTGCTCTTCCTTTTGCTAAAAAAATAGAGTCGACTGCTTTTTCATTGGTTGCATCAGCTCCAATTCCATAAACAGTTTCAGTAGGGAATATAACGAGTTCTCCTTTTTGAATTGCATCACCGATTTTTACATAATCTTCTTTTTTTAAATCTTTTATAATTTTTGTCATTTTCATCACCGTTGATATTATAACACAAAGAAAAAGAATCGCAAGATTCTTAAAAATGATTGAACATAGTTCGAAATATAAAGAAAAAGACAATAATCGCTATAACAAATATGATCACAAAGGAAATGATACTAAACAAAGAGAATGTTTTAAAAAATGGTTGAATAATGGACTTTGCTTGTTCCATTTGTTCTTTTCGCATTTCTAATTCTTTCATTCGTACATCATTATGGTCATAACTAGCGATCAGTTCTGCTCCACAATAAGTACAGTGACTTTGATTTTTTTCTAATTTTACTAAACTGTTACAGTTTGGACATTTTATTGACTTAAGTTCCATATGATCCCCTCATCTCTAAAAAAAGTGTATCATATTTTTTTGGTTTTGAAAAGTTTATTGATGTGATATCCTTGATAAAACGTAACAAAAAAGATGTTGGTTATCATCGCAATGACAAGTCCCCATAACCCAATTTTAAAAAATGATAGGATACAAAGTATGGTTGTTCTTAGAATCATTCCAAATAAAGTTCCTTTCATCGCTATTTTCGCTTTTCCCATAGCTTGAAGAGTCGCTGTAAAAGGGGTTTGGATATATAACAATAAAAAAAATGGTGAAATGATTTTTAAATAGGAGATTCCTTTATTTGTATGATACAAAAAATTCAATGGAAGATTTGGAAAAAAGAAAAAGAAACACGTAATTGGAATTCCAATCATCAATGAAAATAGTACTGCTTGTTTTAATTTATTTTTCGCAAAAGAAAATTGTTTTTTCGAAAAAGCTTTGCTAATAACTGGAATAAGAGCTTGTGAAATCGCCATTGTAAAAAAAGAAGGAAGCATTAAAAGAGGAAGCACATATCCTTCTAGAATCCCATATTCTGTAACAATAAAATGATTGGAATAACCTGATTTTAAAAGAATAGAAGTTAAAAAAATGGGTTCTAAAAAATATCCGATTGAGCCAATAAATCTGCTTCCGGTTGTTGGAATACTAATGGATAAGACATCCTGAAAATAATCTTTCTTTGGAATGAAATCTTCTTTTTTCCATATCAATTTTTTCGGAAAAAAGAAAAAAAGAGTGAGCATTTGCACAGATTCACTGATGATATTAGAAAGGATTAAAAAAGAAATGGTACATTCTAATCCAAACTGTAAAAAGTAGGGGATTCCAAATAAGAAAAGAACGATTCGAATCAGATCTTCTGTAATATTAGAAAGTACATGGGGAACCATTTTTTCTTTTCCAAAAAAGTATCCTCTAATAAGACTAGAAGAAGTAATAAAAGGTAAAACTAATCCAATACAAAGAAGAGGATGATAAAGCCTTTCATCATGAAGTAGAGAAGTAGATAAGAACCTTCCAGATAAAACTAAAAAAAGAAAAAGAAAAACATTAATCCCTAACATAAAGGGATAAACAGACAAAATCAAATGTTTACTGCGATATTGATCTCTTGCGACTAAAGTAGATATTGAGGTTGGTAATCCAAATTGAGAGATGGTTAAAAGGAGATTAAAAGTAGGTGAAATTAACATAAAAAGCCCAATTCCTTCTGCTCCAAGTAACCTCGTTTCAATCATTTTAATAACCATACCAAGGATTTTTGTAAGGAGTCCTCCAATTAATAAAATAATCGTTGATTTTACGAATTTGCTTTTCATCAAAGTTCACCTTTCTATAGAATATTCAAATAGAAGCCTTTTAGAACAAAAAAAGTATTGATTTTATATAAAATGTGATATAATACAACTTACGGGTGAGAAATATGAAATTAAAAACCAAAATCAATGAAAGAATAATTGTGTTAGATTTGAACCTTGAGTCTTTTACCACTCAATCAGAATATGAGTTTCAAGAAGGATTTAAGCATTATACAGAAGTAAAAGAACAAGGAGAACCTATTTTTAGTTATTTAGAGAAAAGTGATTTTAATTTATCAAAATTAACGGATTTAAAAAAACTATTAGGAAGAGAAGAATTTGAACAAAAATTAAGACTCTTTTTCATGCAGTCAATGGATGATCATAAATATTATTCAGCTGCAGAATCTATTGCGAAAAAAATAAGTGATTTTACATCTGTTTCGGTATTAATAGATCGAATTTTTGAAAAAGATGGTCTAGAAAGTGCTTCTGCACTTCTTTCTTCCGCATCGGTACTAGAATATTTACAGTTAAATGCGATCGCAACTTTCAGTAAAAACAAACATTTAGAAGGGTTATTAAAATTAACCAAATATGTAGAGAGTCAATTATTTATGGAAGAAAAAACACAGGAATTAGAAAAACTTTCTACTTTAAAAAATGCAATGTTGGAAAGAACCAAAAAATTCCAAGAGCAAAATAGAAACACCATTCAAAAAAGAGGAGAATTTCAAGCTTATTCGGATTATCTAGATTTACCATACTTATCAATGTTGATTTTGAAACATTCTGTTTCAAATGATGACTCCTATAAGAATTTTTTGAATCATGCCCAAAATATTACATTAACAATTTATAGACCACAAGGTAAGAAAGTGAAGAGGATTAAACGTGCAATTTAAAACAGTTCTTCAAAATAACAAAATTAATTTTCAATTTGATATTCCATTTCCTACTTATCATTCCAAAGTGTTTGTTGGAGATACCTTAGAGGAACAATTGCATACATATTTAGAATTCAAAAAAAGAATTGAGCCTTTGTATACTTTTTTAAAAAAGTATCAATTTAGAAAAGAAGGATTACAGGCTGCATTTCAATCGATGGACAAAAAGGAATTTCTATATCAAAGAAATCTATTATTTTATAGTGATCCCAAAGAACTTGTACAATTTGGTATTATTCATGAAATTAAAAATGAAATGGAAGATTTTTATGAAACAGAAGTATTAGCTTCTGAAATGGATGAGTTAGATCGTTATGAAAAAGTTTGTTATTTGTTCGAAATGCATTATATGGATTTTAAAAAATTAAAAGCGTATGCGTATTTAATTCATGATGAATCAATTATTCAAGCATTTATAGAATGTGAAAACTTTCTAGAACAAAGAAGTAAAAGAGTGATAACAGGTGGTTTATACGATCAATTTATCGATGTTTTAGAAGATGAAATGTTGTTAAAATTAAAGGGAAGCTTTCAAGAAAATGTACAACCAATTTTAGATAACAAGGATTCTTTAGCGCAATTATTATTCTTAATGAACAGCAAGGTCTTCTTTTATCCGATTATAGAAAAAATTGCAGAACATGAGGGAAACCAATCTCTTTTAGATATGATTGATTTATTAGAAGAAAACGAAATTGTATTTCAAGAACATCCTCGTTTTACAAAAAGAAAAGATTATATTAAAAAGAAAAGAATTTATTCTTAAAAATATGGAAATCCCATATTTTTTTCTTTCTAATATTTTTTAAATGAGAATAATTTGATATAATATAAAAAGAAGGTGATGACATGGAAATCGAATTTCAAAGTATCAAAGAATTATATGAAAGAGTACTTCCTGCTCTTCGAACAAAAACAAGAGAAATGAAAAGACTTGGAATCTCCTATATAAAAGAAGAAGATATATGGAATTATTTAAAAGAAAGTAAATGGAAAAAAGGAAAAAATTTAGAATTATCAGAGATGATCAACGATATTTTAAATGTGGATGCATCATATATTGACTTTTATATGAAAGAAAAATTAAAAAAAGAAAATAGGCCAATTAATTTAGAAGACTAGAAGGATGAAACATGACAAAGAAGAACAATCATTTAACATTTGAAGAATTAAAGAAGAAACTTGCTTCTTATTTAAATAAAGAAGAAATAGAAGAAATTGAATCTGCGTATCAGTTTACCAAAGAATTCCATTTGGGAGAAAAGCGTTTATCGGGAGAAGATTATATTGTTCACCCTTTAAATATTGCTTATATTTTGGCAGAGATTAATGCTGATTCCAAAACCATTTGTGCAGGTCTTTTACATGATGTTTTAGAAAGAGGTACTATCACAAAAGAGGAATTAGAAAAACGATTTGGAACAGAAGTTGCTTCTTTAGTAGATGGAGTAACGGTTATAAATAAGTTGTCGTTTAATGGTGAAACAAAATCGATTCAAGAAAACAATCGTAAAATATTAGTAGGACTTTCCGAAGACGTCAGAGTTATTATTATCAAATTCGCAGACCGTCTTCATAATATGAGAACTCTTTGGGCAATTCCAGAGGAAAGTAGAAAAGAAAAAGCAAAAGAAACCTTAGATATTTTAGTGCCAATTGCTTCTAGGCTTGGTATGAATTCTTTTAAAAGTGAATTAGAAGATTTAAGTTTAAGATATTATAAACCAGATGTTTATTTTTCAATTGTAGAAGCCTTAAATGAAACCAAATTAGATCGTGATCAAGCGGTTAAAGATATGATAGAAGCAGTGTCAAAACTATTGGATGAAAATCATATTAAATATAAAATAAAAGGTAGAAGTAAAAGTATTTATAGTATCTATAAAAAACTAGATAAAGGGAAAAAATTTAGTGAAATATATGACTTATACGCACTTCGTGTTTATGTAAATACCGAACAAGAATGTTATCAAGTATTGGGGATTATCCATGGAAAATTCAAACCAATCCCAAGACGCTTTAAAGACTATATCGCAATGCCTAAAACGAATATGTATCAATCCCTACATACAACGGTATTTGGAGTCGATGAACATATCTTTGAAATTCAAATTCGTACCTATGAAATGGATGAGATAGCAGAAAGAGGAATTGCTTCTCATTGGTCTTATAAAGAACATGGAAGTGTGAAAGCAGAAATGCAAGATACAATGGAAAAGAAACTCCAATTTTTCCGTTCTTTGATGGAAATCAAAGAGTCATCGAATGAAGAAGATTTCGTTCAAAATGTACAAGATGAAGTATTAAATGAAAATGTATATGTATTTACTCCAAATGGAGATGTTATCGAATTACCACAAGGATCTACTCCAATTGATTTTGCTTACCGTGTACATTCCAATGTAGGAGATAAGATGGTTGGAGCTATTGTAAACGGATCTATTGTTCCTTTGGATTATGAATTAAAAACCAATGACATTGTTAAAATCAATACCAATAAAAATTCTTCTGGTCCTAGTCAAGAATGGCTTAGCATTGCAAGAACTGCACAAGCAAGAAATAAAATCAAAGGATTTTTTAACAGAACCAGCAAAGAACGTTACTTAAAAAATGGCGATGAAATTCTAAACAAAGAATTGAAAAAGCGAAAAATATCGCAATCCCAATTCTTTCAAAATGAGAATATTGATAAAATCTTAAAAGAATTTAAATATAATACATTAGATGAATTATTAATTAACATTGGAAATAATAAATTACCTGTTTCTCAAATCTTTCATTTCCTATTAGAAGATACGCCTTCAAAAGAAGAGCTAATCTTAAAAAAAGTAACCCAGAAAAAAGAAATATCTATTAATACAGAAGATGATATTATCGTAAAGGGAATTGACAAAATCAAAACGAATATTGCATCTTGTTGTAGACCAGTTCCAGGAGATCATATTGTAGGATATATTACAAAAGGGAATGGGGTTAGTATCCATCGTTCTATTTGTCCAAATATTAGTGATGTAGAAGAACGAATTATTGAAGTGGAATGGAATCAAGAAACCAAGAAAAAATATGCTTCTACATTGCTTGTACAAAGCAGAGAAGGGAAAAACATTTTTATGGGTATTTTAGCAAAAATGTCCAATACAGAAGTTCAAATTCAATCCATTAATACACTTTCTTCTTCTGAAAACAATCTATATGAATTAGTAATTATAGTAGAGAATTTAGAACAACTCCAAAAAATCATAAAAGATTTAGAACAAATACCTGATATTTTAAATATAGAAAGAATAGTGAAATAATGAGAGCTGTTTTACAGAGAAGTTTACACTCTGAAGTGTCAATTAATGGAAAAAAAGTAGGAAGTATTGACAAAGGATTGGTTATTTTAGTAGGATTTACTTATAAAGATGAAGAAAAAGACATTGACTATTTGGTTGACAAAATTCTTCATTTAAGAATTTTTGATGATGAAAATGGTGTGATGAATCAGTCTCTTTTGGATCAAGGTGGAAGCATTTTAAGTATTTCTCAATTTACGTTATATGCAGATACCAAAAAAGGAAGAAGACCTAGTTATATAAAAGCTTTAAAAAGTGAGGAAGCAAAACCGTTATATGACTTATTCAATCAAAAATTAAAAGAATTTGTAAAAGTAGAAACTGGGGTTTTTGGGGCAGACATGAAAGTTTCCATTACCAATGATGGACCTGTCACCATACTTTTAGAAAGTAGGGAATCTTATGATTAAAAACAAATTGGATTTTAAATTAATTAATTTTGCGATTATTACATTAATTGTTTATTTAATGTATCAAACAGGAAGTTTATGGTTAGGAGTTTTTCATAAGTTTGTATCGATTTTTCTTCCATTCTTTTTTGCATTTGTAGTTGCTTATGCAATGCATCCAGGAGTGAAATACTTAGAAAAAAAGAAGATACCAAAAGGATTTGCGGTACTAATCATGGTATGTTTAGTTGTCGCAGTATTTGCTTTATTAATTGGCTTAGTAGTACCACTCTTAGTTTCTCAAACGACAAGTTTATTAAATAATATATTAGTATTTGTAAAAGAGATCTCTACCAAATATGATTTGAATTTAGGTTCCTTACAGGAAACTCTAAAAGCTGCATTTAATGATATTATCAAAAACATGGGAAAATATGTAAGTGATGGAGCTATCAATATTATTGGAACCTCCCTTTCTTTACTTGCCAAAGTCGCAATTTCATTTTCCATCGCAGTTTATCTATTGATTGATATGGATTCGATTCGTAAAAGAGCAAAGAAATTTTTCTTAAATCATTCCAAAAAATCTTATTTATATGTAAAATCTTTGGATAAAGAAATGCACTCTTATTTATCAGGATTCTTTAAAATTATGGCAATTACATTAGTAGAGTATTCTGTTGTATATACGATTATCGGACATCCAAATGCGTTACTATTAGGGGTTCTCGCAGCTGTAATGAATTTAATCCCATATTTTGGAGGAATTATTTCCAACTGCGTTGCCGCAATTACTGCATTTGTAATTAGTCCTGCATTGTTCTTTCGAACACTCATAACATTTGTTATTCTATCCAATGTTGATGGATATGTCATTAATCCATTTGTATATGGAAAAACAAATAAAGTTCATCCAGTTATCGCCATTATGTCGGTATCTGCAGGTGGAATATTGATGGGAGTTTTTGGAATTGTAACATCTCTTCCAATCGCCATTATTCTAATTACTACTTATAATTTCTATAAAGAAGATATCTATGATAAATTAGAAGATATGAAACTAAAGAAAGACTAGTTCTTTCTTTTTTTGTATAGTTTTGTAAAATATATAAAAACTTAGTTTTATAATTTAAAAATCTATGGTAAATTAATTATAGAGTAGGTGATAAAATGAAATGTCCAAATTGTGGGAATGATTTTAATGAAAAAGATACTTTTTGTACGAATTGTGGCGCTGAATTATTGAAATGCCATTTATGTGGGAAGATTAATACTGACAATGATAGAGTTTGCCTTAAGTGTGGTACGCCTTTATCAAAATCTAAAAGAAAAAAGCAACAACAAAAAGATAATGCGATGGCTGGCGGTTTGCTATCAATGCCTATCATCATTATGTTTGTGGTTGTCGCAGTTCTGATTATCCCTTTTGCAGGATTTAACCCGTCACTGATAATATATGTATTCATTGCATTTTTACCTTACATTATTATAAGTGCTATCATTAGATTTCTTGCTACATATGTATTTTTAAAAAGAAAGCACGATGATTCTAATATGAAGAAAAAATGTAAAAAATGTGGTACTGAATATACAAACGAAGGGCAGAAATACTGTATCGCGTGCGGGGAGCCCTTACAGTAAAGATTAACTTATATGTATAAATCTTTAAAACTTAATAAACTAAACTTCATGAAATTAATTATAGAGTAGGTGATAAGATGAAATGTGATCATTGTGGAGCGGAATTTGAAAACGAAATGTCAAGTTATTGTCCAAATTGTATGACGCCAAGAAAAAAGTGCCCACACTGTGGATATTTTATATCACGTAATTCGACTATTTGTGAACAATGTGGCTTCAAAGAAAAGAAAAAAAATTCCAAGTATTATAGACATGCAGTTTTGCTTGAATATTCAATACTTGTGATAACTTTATTGTTGATTGTATTGCAATTTACAAGTAAAACGATAGCTCGCAACATAGATATTATGCAGCTTGTTTTTGCATTGTTACTTTTTATTTTTTTGAAAGTCTTAGATTACAAAAAATATTTGCGTGAAAACGAGGCTATTCAGGAGACAGTTATTACAAAAAAATTTATTCTATCTTTTTTTAACTTTAAAGATATATTTGCTATTTTAATTTCAATAATTTTTTTAACAATTATTATGAATTTTCGATAATTCTTTACAGTTTCATTGCTATTTCGATTTAATAATGTTATAATACCTGTATATTATTTGTTTGGAAGAGTATAAAAAAATATATTTTTAGAGACTATGTGGTTGGTGAAAACATAGAGATTATTTTTTTAGAAGACACCAAACTTTAAATAAACGTATTTCTGCGTTAAAGAATAAGTGCATAGAGATTCTATGAATTAAGGTGGTACCGCGGAATATCCGTCCTTAAATCTTAGGTCTTTTTTTATTAGAAAGAAGGGTTAATATGATACAAAAACCAAAAGGAACTTATGATGTTTATGGATACAAAGGAGAACAAATTAGTTATTTAGAAAACCTAATGAAAAGTTTAATGGAAAAATATCATTACCAATATGTAAGAACTCCATTATTTGAGTCTACTGAACTATTTCATAGAGGCGTAGGAGAAACAACTGATATTGTAAGTAAAGAAACTTATGATTTTAAAGATCGTGGAGATAGAAATATGACTCTTAGACCAGAAGGTACTGCTGGTGTAGTTCGTTCATTTATTGAAAACAAAATGTATGCAGATCCAAATCAACCAATTAAAACTTGGTATTATGGGCCAATGTACCGTTATGAAAGACCACAATCTGGTAGATTTCGTGAGTTTTATCAATTCGGAGTAGAAGTATTTGGTGGTTCTGATCCATTATTAGATGCAGAAGTCATTAGTATTCCAGTTAACTTTTATAAATTAATTGGTTTAAAAGGGATCAAAGTAAATATTAATAGTCTAGGAGATAAAGAATCAAGAGATGCATACAGAACAGCTTTAAAAGAGTATTTTAAACCATATTTGAATGATTTATGTGAAGATTGTAAGAATCGTTTTGAAAAAAATCCTTTAAGAATTCTAGATTGTAAAGTAGATGCTTCGAAAGAATGCATGAAACACGCTCCTAAAATGATCGATTATTTAAATGAAACAAGTAAAAACCACTATGAAAAAGTAAAAGAATACTTAGATTTAATGTGCATACCATATCATGAAAACCCAAATCTAGTAAGAGGACTTGATTATTATACACATACGGTATTTGAAGTAGAAGCGGATATCAAAGGTTTTGGCAGTCAAAATGTTTTATGTGGTGGTGGAAGATATGACCATTTAGTAGAACAAATTGGTGGGCCTGATACTCCTGGTGTTGGATTTGCGTTAGGTTTAGAAAGACTTCTTTCCGCAATTGAAAGTGAAGAGATTAAACTTCCAATTGAAGAAGGAATTGATGCTTATTTAATTCCGATGAGTGAAAATGAAAAGAGTTTTTGCTTTTATACAATGCAGGTACTTCGTATGAATGGGTTTAAAGTAGAAATGGATGACTGTAATCGTGCTTTAAAAGGAAACTTTAAACAAGCGGATCGTTTAGATGCAAAATTTGTAATATTAGTTGGAGAAGAAGAAATTGATAATGAAGTGTTAACGATTAAAAATAATAAAACCAAAGAAGAATTTAAAGTTGACAATGAATATTTAGTAAATTTCTTAGACGAAAAATTACAAGATTTTGAAATAGATGATCATTTTGAAGAGGAGTGTCATACTCATGACCACGAATCAAGCATGTGATTTTCATTTGTATCATAACATAGAAGATATGGTTGGATATAACGGGTTTATCACACCAGAAGGAAATTTTTATCGTGTAAGAGGTTTTACAGATGAAACTTTAGGACTTATGAAACATGAGGATTGGTCTGGAGAATGGTTTCGTCACAGAAACATTCAGTTAAATGCAAAAGATAAACTCGAATATAATATTATGGCTTATATGGAATTAATCCATAACCATCATTTCTTTGCTTATTCTGAAAATTCCATTCAAGCAGAGATAGGATATGCATTTTTGTTCACAGAAAGAGAATCTTTAACGGAAAAGCAACAAAAATTAATTGATGAACTTAACGAATTAAATTTTAATAAAAAGGAAGAAGGAAGACATTTATGAAAAAATATGAAAACGGATCTTTTCGTATTTCAAATGTAGGAGAGAAAGTAACTTTAAAGGGATGGGTTTCTAAAAAAAGAAATCTAGGAGGTCTTCTATTTATTGATTTAAGAGACCGTAGTGGAATTATTCAACTTGTAATCCGCCCAGAAGATAAATGTTATAAAGAAGCAGAATCTTTAAAAAATGAGTATGTAATTGAGGTAGAAGGTACTATTGTAGAAAGAGAATCCAAAAATAAAAATGTTCCAACTGGTGATATCGAATGTGAAGTATCAAATTTAAAAATCATCAATTCTTCTATTGATTTACCTTTTGAAATTGCAGATGATGTGACGGCTTTAGAAGATACGAGATTAAAATATCGTTATTTGGATATCAGAAGAGATCCAATTAAAAACAAATTAATCTTAAGACATCAAGTTATGTTACTAATCAGGAACTATTTATCAAGTCTTGGATTTGTGGAAGTAGAAACCCCAATTCTTTGTAAATCCACTCCTGAAGGAGCAAGAGATTACTTGGTACCAAGTCGTATTTTTAATGGTAGATTCTATGCACTTCCTCAATCTCCTCAAATCTATAAACAACTTTTAATGATTGGTGGAATGGAAAAGTACTTCCAAATCGCAAGATGTTTCCGTGATGAAGACTTAAGAGCAGATAGACAACCTGAATTTACTCAAATCGATATCGAAATGAGTTTTATTGAAGAAGAAGATATTTGGAATTTAATAAAAAACTTAATGAAAAAAATATTTCAAGAAATCAAAGGAATCGATTTACCAAAATTTGAAAGAATTTCTTATACCGATTGTATGAACCGTTTTGGAAGTGATAAACCAGACTTAAGATTTAAAATGGAAATAGAAGAAATCAGTTCTATATTCAAAAACACCGAATTTCAAGTATTTTCCAATATCTTAAAAGAAAAAGGAATCATCAATGCCATTGTATTAAAAAATCATGCAGAAGATTATTCTAGAAAAAAAATAGAAGAGTTAACAGAGTTTGTTAAAATCTATGGCGCAAAAGCATTATCTTATTTAAAAGTACAAAATAAGGAGTTAACAGGTTCCATTAGTAAAGTATTATCAGATAAAGAAAAAGAGTCTTTAATAAGTACTTTAAAATTAGAAGAAAATGATTTGGTATTTGTCATTGCAGATCAATACAAAGTTGTCAAAACAGCTTTAGGAGCTCTTCGTGTAAAACTTGCGCATGAATGTCATCTAATTGATGAAAATGAATATAAATTCTTATGGGTTACAAACTTCCCAATGTTTGAATATAGTGAAGAAGAACAAAGATATGTAGCTGCGCATCATCCATTTACTTCTCCTAATTTAGAAGATGTAGATAAACTATTTACAGATCAAGAACATTGTTTTTCAAGAGCATATGACTTAGTTTTAAATGGATATGAACTTCTATCTGGTTCGATTCGTATTCATGATCAAGAGCTTCAAGAAAAAGTATTTGAAGCGATTGGTATGACATTAGAAGAAGCAAAACAAAAATTCGGTTTCTTCTTAGAAGCCTTCCAATATGGAACTCCTCCTCATGGTGGAGTAGGAATTGGATTAGATCGTTTAATTATGATTTTATCAGGAACTGAAAATGTACGTGATGTAATTGCATTCCCTAAAACAGCAAGTGCCTCTGATTTAATGAGTGAAGCACCAAATACAGTAGATGAAAGACAATTAAAAGAATTAGGAATCAAATTAAAATGACTTAGGTCATTTTTTTTGTAAACAAATTGTCTTTTTAAAAAAGATTCATTGAATGCTTAGGAATAAAATGTTATGATTTAAGTGATAGAAAGTAGGGAAAAAATGAAGAAAAAAGGATTTACACTTATAGAACTTTTAGCAGTCATCGTAATACTTGCAGTGATCGCATTAATCGCAACCCCATTAATTATGAATGTGATTAATAATGCTAGAAAGAATAGTTTTAAAGATTCTGCTTACGGAATTACAAAAG
>CAMNAC010000001.1 GCA_946530475.1 uncultured Mycoplasmatota bacterium | reverse complement strand
TTTCTTGCATTGCTCTTAGTTCCACTGCTTTGATAATTCCATAAGCAGAATCTTTAAAGCTATTCTTTTTCGCATCATTGATCACATTCATAATGAGTGGGGTTGCAATAAGTGCGATCACTGCTAAAATTACAATCACCGCTAAAAGTTCAATTAAGGTAAATCCTTTTTTCTTCATTCTATCCCTCCTTCCTATTTTAAGGATATCAATTATTTATTTTTTAGTCAATAATGCTTGATAACAGATAAAATAACAAGTAAAAATGAGGTTTTACCAACCCCATCTTTTTACTGTATATTTTGTATCCATACTTGTGATACCACCTTTTGAAGCAGCATCTTCAGATTCATAGGCAATGTCCATCCATACTTGACCATATTCTCTCCAAGCTTCTCTCATAGAACTACCAGTATCTAGGACAATTCCCATAAATGGATCTCCTTTACCGGTTTCTACATATACGATTGTTCCACATGGAAATTTTTGATGATCTGCAGCCAAAATACGAACTTCTCCATATTCTGTATCTGTATAGGTTACTCCATCATAAATCAAACTATGATTCGTGTGTTCTCTTGTAAAACAAGCAACATTCCCTACCGCACTACATCCATAGCAGTCTGGACCGTATCCAGTACTTCTTCCAACATATTCAGAAGCGTCTCCATTTCCCTGTTCCACTACTTTTGTAACAGGTTCCTGGATGATTTTTACTTCATTTGTTTCTTCATCGGTATAACTAACTCCAATTTCTCCTTCTGTAATAACATTCGTTACATCAGATGGAAGTTTATTGTTATATTTAATTTCTGTATCAAACTCAATTACATTATTAATCACTGTTTTATTTCGATTCTTATTTCCATTTAATATAGCAGAAGTACTTTTTAATACATCTACTCCTCCAAATATGGAAGAAAGAGAAACGATAAATAAACTAAACCATTTAAAAGCAAACTGAAATAAATATAAATTCATTTCTTTTTCACCTCATATTTTTTCCTATAAAAATCTTATCATAAATGAATAGGTAAGTCAAATTGTGAAATGCTATTTTGGTTTGTTTGCTCAATCACTTTTTCGAATGGAATTTCTTTAATTTCCGCTATTTTTTTTGCGACATAAAGAATATTATAAGGTTCATTTTGATGTCCCCTAAAAGGTTCTGGAGAAAGATAAGGAGAATCTGTTTCTAATAGCAACGATGTTAAAGGAACTTCCTTGACTACTTCTTGTAATCTTCTTCCATTTTTAAATGTTACAACTCCCCCTATGCCAAATTTGGCTCCTAATTTTAAATATTCTTTCGCAAGTTCTGCACTACCACTATAACAATGTAGATGAAACTTCATTCCCTTTGCATGTTCTTTTAATAAATCAAACGTCTCTTGGTCTGCATCCCTACTATGAATAATAATTGGTAGATTTAAAGATTTCGCTAACTCTATTTGATCTAAAAATATTTCAATTTGTTTTTCTCTATTTTCTTTTCCATAATGATAATCTAACCCAATTTCACCAATTCCTATAATTTTAGGATTCTTTGCTTGTTCCTTGATCCAATTTTTATTCTCTAAAGTATATTCTTCTGGGTTTTCAGGATGAATCCCTAATGTTCCATAAATGTTCGAATATTTTTGACATAATTCCACTACTTCATAGTTCATTTTCATATCCGCGCCACTTACGATCATGATATTTCCATCCATATGATGAATTATTTCTTCTAGATTTGAATAGTCATCTTTACTTAAATGACAATGTGTATCAATCATCATAAATTTCACCTCAAAAAAAATTATACCATAAAGCGTATAATCAAGTATTCTTTTTCTTCCATAAATAACGAATAAAACAGTAGTCTAATGCACCTAAATAAATGAATTCAATTTGTAAATTACTTTTCATTGCTAGAAACAACAAGATAAATGATACTGCTAGTAAACCATATATCACATAACAAATATCCAATTTACTCTGTTTCATATGTTTCTCCTATCTTTATCACAACAATATCACTATATCATAAAACTAAAAGGTTTTAAAAGATTTCTTATCGTTTTCTTTCGACATTTTACATCGTTTGACAAAAAAAGAAAGTTATTCACTTTCTTCAATTTCTTTTAATTTTTTTTCTTTATCAATACGTATAAATAATGGTTCTGGCTTATTTAAATGAATTCCATAATCCAATCCATTAAAGTTAGATAAAGATTCATAATATCTATTTTCCGTATTTAATTGATGAAAAATAGAATCTGCAGTCTCTGGTAAAAAAGATTGTAACAAAACAGCTCCATGACGAATAGATTCTAATAAGTTATATAAGACAGTTTGTAATCTTTCTTTTTTTGATTCCTCTTTTGCAAGTGCCCAAGGAGTTGTTTCATCAATGTATTTATTACATCTTCTAAAGATTTCAAAAATATCGTCGATAGCGTCTGCTATACGAAGACGATCCATTTTTTGATTTACTTTTTCTGTTGTATCTAAAACTAAAGATTTTAATTCTTGATCAATTTTCTCTTCTTCTTTTGGTTCTAATACAACTCCATCAAAGTATTTATGACTCATGCTGATAGTACGATTGACTAAATTTCCTAAGATATTCGCTAAATCAGAATTGATTCGTTCAATTAGTAATTCATATGTAATCGTTCCATCCGATGCAAATGGAATTTCATGTAATAAATAATATCTTACCGCATCTACCCCAAATAGATTTACTAAATCATCTGCATAGATGATGTTTCCTTTGGATTTACTCATCTTATCTGTTCCAATCAATACCCAAGGATGTCCAAAGATTTGTTTTGGTAAAGGTAAATCCAATGCCATTAACATAATTGGCCAGTAAATTGTATGAAATCTTAAAATATCTTTTCCAATTAGATGCAAATCTGCAGGCCAATACTTTTTAAAATCTTCTTCAGATTCCTCTTCAGTATGGTAACCTAAGAAGGTAATATAGTTACTTAATGCATCGATCCAAACATAGACAACATGTTTTTCATCAAATGATACTGGTATACCCCAGTCAAAAGAAGTACGAGATACACATAAATCTTGTAAACCAGGCTTAATAAAGTTATTAATAATTTCATTTTTTCTTGATTCAGGTTGAATAAAATCTGGGTGTGTTTCGATATATTCTTCTAATCTTTTCGCATATTTTTCAAGTTTAAAGAAATATGCTTCTTCTGATGCGACATGAACTTCTCTTCCGCAATCTGGACATTTTCCATCTACTAATTGACTTTCGGTAAAGAAAGATTCACATGGAGTACAATATAAACCTTCGTATTTTCCTTTATAAATATCCCCTTGATCATATAATCGCTTAAAGATTTTCGCAACTTCTTCCATATGAGATGGTGCAGTTGTTCTTACAAACTTATCATAGCTTGTATTCATCGTATCCCAAATTCTTCTTACTTCTAATGCGATTTCATCAACAAATTCTTGTGGCTCTTTTCCTTGTGCTTTTGCCTTTAATTCAATTTTTTCCCCATGTTCATCAGTTCCTGTTTGGAAATAAACATCATACCCTAAAAAACGTTTGTATCGAGCAATCGCATCTGCAAGAACAATTTCATAAGTATTTCCAATATGTGGTTTCCCTGATGTATAAGCAATCGCAGTGGAAATATAGTATTTTTCTTTCATATTATCCCTCCTAAATAAAAAAACCACATCCGATAAGGACGTAGTTTACGTGGTACCACCTTAATTTATGTATCCCAGATACACCTTAAATCTTTAACGCAGAATTACGTATCTACCTACCTATCGGTAAATCAGTTCAAGAGCCATTTGAAAAAAGCTTTCTTATCTATTTTCACCAACCATAGATTCTCTTTTAAAAGAAATTCTTCTTTCCCTCTCCATCAAAACTTTTAAACTGCAATTAGTATAACACACAATTTTTTACTCTTCAAGATATTTTTCAAAAAAGGAGGAAGCTATTTTAATAAATTGAAAATCGGATTCTTTTAAATCTTCTCCATCTGATATTAATAAAATAGAACCTATAACATCTCCATTTACAATAATCGTACTCATCGCATAAGTACCTTCTTCTTTGTTTTCTTCTACTATTTCAAATTCTTTTTCATAAGTTTCTAATATTTCTTCTCTTCTTTGAATTGATTTTAAAAGGGCTTCACTGATATTTTTATTCAAATATTTCTTTTTTCTTTCTCCAGAGCTTGCTAAAACTTTATCCGTATCGGTAATTACTATGGTATGTTTGATATAACGTCCCATAGAATCTGCAAATTTTTGTGCAAAATCGGATAAACTATGCATAGAAGAATATTTTTTTAATACGATGTCTTCTTCATGATCTAAAAAAATTTCTAAGGATTCTCCTTCTTTCATTCTTAATGTTTTTCGAATTTCTTTTGGAATTACAATTCTTCCTAATTCATCTATTCTTCTAACAACTCCTGTCCTTTTCATATAAACTTCCTTTCTACGAATATTTTTAGCTATTTTTAGAGATTTATTCGAAAAAAATGATATAATTGGAAAAGAGGAGGAACTTATGAAAAAAATCTATGTTTTTGGCCATAAAAAACCTGATACAGATAGTGTTACATCTGCCATTGCATTATCGTATTTAAAAAATCAATTAGGGATGAATACAGAACCTAGAGTACTAGGAGATATCAACAACGAAACAAAATTTGTATTGGACTATTTTCATGTTGACGTTCCAAAGTATTTAAACGATGTCAAACTTCAAATTAAGGATTTAAACTACAGAAGAGGATATTTTATCAATGAAAAGGAATCTGTCTATCATGCTTTTGAAGAAATGACGAAAAAAAATGTAAGTACAATTCCAATTACAGATGAAAATGGAAAATTCACAGGAGCTCTCGCAATGAAAGATATCGCAAGAAATCAAGTGGATGGAAACCATACAAAACTCTATACTTCCTATGAACATATTTTAGAAGTATTAGAAGGAGAAGAAGTACTAAGATTTAATGATGAAATCAATGGAGAAATTGATGTGGTATCCTTCAGAAGTAGTACATTTATTGACTCTTTTCCAATTCAAAAAAACACCATTTTAATTGTAGGAGATCGATACAATATAATTGAATATGCAATTCAAAATGGCGCAGAACTATTAATTATTACTGGTGGAAATAATATCAAAGATTCTATGATTGAACTTGCAAAAGAGAAAAAAGTCAATATTATTAAGACCAAAAAAAGCAGTTTCGATACTGCCAACCATATCTGGTTAAGTAACTACATTAAAACAATGAAATTCACGAAAGATTTTATGTGTTTTGATGAAGAAAGAGATGTCAATGATTTGATTGAAGCATCCAATAAAACAAGATTTAGTTATTACCCTATTACCGATAAAAAAAATAATTGTCTTGGGCTTTTAAAACTTGCAGATATCAATGACCGCACAAAAAAACAAGTCATTTTAGTAGATCATAATGAATATGTACAAAGTGTAGATGGAATTGAAGAAGCAGATGTTTTAGAGGTGGTAGATCACCACAAAATTGGGAATTTAGGTACTACAGTACCAATTAATTTTCGAAATATGCCGGTAGGATCTACTAATACAATTTTATATTTAATGTATCAAGAAAATGGAATTGATATTCCAAAAGATATTGCAGGTCTAATGATGAGTGGAATCTTATCCGATACGCTTATTTTAAAAAGCCCTACCACAACAGAGTTAGATAGAAGTGCCGTGTACTTCTTATCTAGAAAAGTAAATATCAGTTACGAAGAATATGGAATTCAAATGTTTAAAGCCGGTTCTTCTATACAAGGAAAAACAAAAGAAGAAATATTATATACTGACTTTAAAAACTTTGAAATCGACAATAAAAAAGTTGGAATCGCACAAGTATTTACTTTAGACGTGGATGAATTCTTTCATGAAAAAGAAGAATATGTTCATTTAATTAATCAAATATCAAAAACACAAGGATACTATATTTGGGCATTATTTGTAACAGATGTTATAAAGAATGGATCTTATATTTTTTATAATGAAGGAGCAGATGACACATTAGAAAACTGCTTTGGTTCTTTAGAACAAGGTTCTTATTTAGACGGAATAGTATCAAGAAAAAAACAGGTAATACCTGCTATTATGAGAATTATGGAAAGAAAGTAATTTCTTTCTTTTTTTGGCATAAAAAAAGTCCTAGAAACCTCTAGAACTTCCACCTCCACCAGAAGAACCTCCTCCTCCAAAAGATCCAGAACTTCCAGAAAAACTGCCAAAAGAACTACCTCCGTAGTAACTTCCATGAGAATGAGATGCTCTGGTAAAAATAAACACAAACATATTCACTATAAAGTGATAAACATACAATGATGCAAAATTAAATACATAGCACAATCCTAAAAACCAAATGAGACTATAACCACCAGTTAGTATTCCTAAATGATCTTCTAAAGCTTGAATAATAATTCCTGCAATGAAACCAATGATAACCGCAGCCCACATGGTTGTTTGATATTTTTCATTAATGTTCTCAGGGCTATTATATTCTAAATCCAAATTATTTTGAATGACAATTTCAGAAAAAAATGCATCATATCCATTTACAATTCCTTCATCCCACTTATTTTCTCTTAAATAAGGAATGATATATTCATCTTGGAATCTTCCCGTTTTTCCATCTGGTAAAATTCCTTCTAACCCATATCCTACTTCTACACGGAATTGCCTTTCTTCTAAAGCAAGTAACAAAAGTAATCCATTGTTCTTTTCTTTGTCCCCTATTCCAAATTCTCGAAATAATTTGGTTGCATAATCTTCAAGAGACATTCCTTCCAAATTTTTAACTGTTACAACAACGATTTGAGTTCCATCTGCTTGATATAATAATTTACTTTTTTCTATAATGTGTTCTTCTGTTTCGGAAGAAAGAATATTCGCATAATCATTCACATAGAATTCTGTTGTGGGTTTAACAAGTGCTTTCGCATTGGTAAGAAAACCAAAACATAAAAAAGCAAGGATTAAATATTTAATCCTAGAAAGAAACTTCAGGAACATCTTTAGAAGACTCCTTTGCTTCAAAATATGCTTTTTCTTTAAATCCAAACATTGCCGCTAAAATATTTTTTGGAAATCTTTTTACAGATTGATTATAAGATTTTACTGCATCATTGTAATCTTTTCTTGCAGTAGCAATTCGATTTTCTGTTCCAGCTAATTCATCTTGTAGATTAATAAAATTAGCACTTGATTTTAAATCTGGATAGTTTTCTACTACAACAAATAAATTATTTAACGCACTTGTTAATTCTTCATTTGCTGTTGCTTTTTCTTCAACAGTAGATGCATTAACTAATTTTGTACGAGCTTCTGTAATGCTATTGATAATCTTTTCTTCATGTGCCATATAACCTTTTACTGTATTCACTAAGTTAGGAATTAAATCTGCCCTTCTTTCTAATTGAACAGAGATATCAGAATACTTACTATCTACTTCTTCACTTTTACTAACTAAACCGTTATAAGTGCCTCCTAACATCATAGCAATTACCGCAATCACTGCGACTACACCAATTAAAATAATCGTTCCTTTTTTCATCTTTTCACCTCTACTTACATTGTATTACATTTCTTTAAAAAAGTAAAATCAAAAAGAAGACTAGTTTGTCTCCTTCAATGATTTTTCTAAAACACTCATAAGATCAATTAAATAATAGATAAAATGCTTTTCTAGTTTTATTGTATCAAGAATAATACTTAAACATCCAAACTTCATAGAAAAACGAAACATTCTAGATATTTGATTCAATTCCATAAATAAAACTTCTCCATCAATCTTTTGTGTCGTTTCTTTATCTAATACAACCTCTACAAAGTTTTTCATTTGATTTACTTTTTTAATATGGAATTTCGTTGCTAACTTTTCAAACCATTCTTCATACATATAGATAAGCATACTATCACTGATTTTACCAAAGCGATCTTCTAATTCTTGTTTTACTTCTAATAGTTTTTCTTTTGAATCAATTTCATTGATTTTCTTATGAATTTCAATTTTTAATTCTTCCTCTTCTACATAGTGATTATCAATACTTGTTTCTACTTCTAATAATGGAGGAGTATCTTGTTTTTCTTCTTTTATTGGTTCTCCTTTTAATTTTGCAATTTCTTCATTTAACATAGAAAGAAATAATTCAACTCCAACAGCATCCATAAATCCTGCCTGTTCGCTTCCTAAAATATCTCCTGCTCCTCTAATAGAAAGATCTCTTACGGCAATCGCAAAACCACTTCCTAGTTCTGTAAATTCTCTTATTACAGATAATCTTTTTTGAGCGATTTCAGATAATATTTTTTTCTTATCATACATCAAATAACAATAGGCAATTCGATCACTTCTTCCTACTCTTCCTCTAATTTGATATAGTTGAGATAATCCAAAGCGATCTGCATCCACTATAATTAACGTATTTACATTTGGTAAATCAATTCCTGTTTCAATAATGGTTGTACAAATTAAGACATCCGCTTCATGATTTTGAAATTGAATCATCACATCTTCCAATGCATTTTTATCCATCCTTCCATGGGCTGATAAGATTCTTGCTTCAGGAACTAGTCTTTCAATCTCACGAACCTTTGATTCCATATGATCAATATGATTATAAAGTAAGAATACTTGCCCTTTTCTAGATAATTCTTTATAGATGGCATCTTTTATAATTTCATTGTTTTCTTGTAATACATAAGTTTGAATTGGATATCTGTTTTTAGGGGGTGTCTCAATTAAAGAGAGACTCCTAATTCCTGTCATAGACATTTGTAATGTTCTAGGAATTGGTGTTGCTGATAATGTTAATACATCAATATTATTCTTATATTGTTTTATTTTTTCTTTATGTTTTACTCCAAATCTTTGTTCTTCATCAATAATAAGAAGACCTAAATCTTTAAATTCAACATCATTTCCTAATATTCTATGAGTACCTATTAATAAATCTACTTTCCCATTTTTTAAATCTTTTAAAATTTGATTCGTTTCTTTTGTTGATACGAATCGATTTAAAAGTTTTATATTTACCGCAAAAGAGCGAAATCTTTCTAGTGCATTTTGATAGTGCTGAGAAGAAAGAATGGTAGTAGGACATAAAAATGCCACTTGTTTTCCGGATAAAATAGCTTTCATAGCAGCCCGAAAAGCAACTTCTGTTTTTCCAAATCCTACATCTCCGCATAGTAACCTGTCCATTGGAGTATCTTGTTCCATTTCTTCCTTGATTTCTTCTGTCACTCTTAATTGATCGGATGTTTCTTGAAAAGGAAATTCTTTTTCAAATTCTATTTGTTCTTCATTATCTTTTTCAAACGCAAATCCTTTTTTGGATTTTCGCTCTGCATAAAGTCTTAATAAATCACCTGCAATATCTTCTATTTTTTTACGAACTCTTAATTTCGTTTTCTGCCATTCGATACTGCCTAACTTATTTAATTTTGGAGTAATTCCATCGTTGGTAGAATATTTACTAATTAACTCTATTTTTTCTACCGGAATATAAAGTTTATCTTGACCTTGATACTCTATTTGTAAATAATCTTTTTTTAACCCCTGTTTTACCAGTGTTTTAATTCCAACATATCTTCCAATCCCATGTGTTGAATGGACAACATAATCCCCAATATTTAATTTTGTAATATCTCTTATTTTTTTACCAAATTTAAAATTGGTTTTATAACTTGAAGAAGTTTTTTTATGGAATAGTTCTTTTTCTCCAATTACCACATAATTTTCAAATTGAAATCCATTATGAATTGTTTTTACAATGAGATTAATCATATTTGGTTCAATTTTATTTTCATTGGTAAATATAATTCTTTGGTCATCTAATGTATCCAATAGTTTGTTTACTATATAGCGATTACTTACGCAAATAACAACTGTCTTCTTAAGAGAAAGATATTCTTGAAGTCTTTTTTTCATTTCTTCTACATTCCCTGTAAAAGGTTCTACTTCATAGGATTGAAAAGAAATTCCTCCCTTGTGATCAAACGGATAAAAAGAAAGTTCTTTTTCTATTATTAATTCATTAAAATCAAACATATAAGAGGTATTAGTTGGTAATTCTAAACTCTTATTATAGTTTTCTATTTCTTCTATTAATAAAGAAAGCGTATTTTTTATCTGTTCTTTATCTTGAAATACTAGAAGTGGATGATTCAAATAAGAAGTTATGTTTTCTACTTTTTCATATTCTTTTAACTCTCTTTGTTTTTTACCAAAAGTATCTATTTTTTCCGTTGTTAAAAATTCCGTATTAGGTTTTATAATGACTGATTCAACTTGCTTTAAAGTTAGCTGACTATCCACGTCAAATTCTCTTATTGAATCTATAGTATCTCCCCAAAATTCTAAACGAATTGGAGTATCAAAACTAATTGGAAAAATATCAATTACAAATCCACGAACACCCATTTCTCCAGTTTTATTTACAATGGTTTCTCTTTGATATCCCATATGAAATAAAGTATCAATCAATTCCTTCATTGGATAGTCATGTCCTATTTCTAATTTTAAAAAATAATTTTCATAAGTCTTTCTGGAAGGAAGATATCGTAAATAACCCATAAGATTGGTAACTACGATCATGGGTTTCTTTCTTTCACATAATATATTTAGTGTTTCCAATCTTGTCACTTTAAACTCTGGACTAATTGCGAGTGCTTCAGATGTTAGAAAATCATCCATCGGAAAAAGAACTACAGAATCTGTGTAGTTTTTGATTGCTTCATAGGTCTCATTCGCTTCATATAAAGAACTTGTTACATATAAAATAGATTCTTTATTTTCTTTCAAATACTGAACTAAATAAAGTGCTCGTAATTCGGAAGTAAGACCTGATATATCTGATGTTTCTTTTAATTGAAATAATTTTTCAAACATATATTCCTCCTAAGGCAAAAAAGATACTTTCGTATCACTCCTTATTTCCATTATATAAACTCATTAACTGATCAAATGGTTTTTCTATAAAATCTTCTAATATCTGACAATACTTAGGAAATTGATTTTGGATATGTTGAAGATCCTCTTTACTTAATTTTCCTAGTACATAGTCAACTGTAAGAATTTGTTCATCTTTCGAAATTCCTACTCTCATTCTTTTAAATTCATTTGTTCCTAATTCTTGTTCAATATTTTTTAATCCGTTATGTCCACCAGAAGAACCATGAGGTCTTAATCTTACATTTCCAACTGGTTGATCTAAATCATCTGAAATTACAAGTAAATCTGAAATTGGAATTTTATAATAGTTTAAAATAGGTTTTACAACAGTTCCTGATAAATTCATAAAACTTAATGGTTTTAATAAATATACTTTTTCTCCTTGTATCATACATTCTGCAAGCAAACCATTCATTTTTGTTTTATGAAATTCTGCTTGATGTTTTCGTGCAAATTCATCAAGAATCATAAATCCCATATTATGTCTCGTTTTTTCATATGATTTTCCTGGATTTCCTAAACCCACAATTAATTTCATAAAATCCCCCTTTCATATGTTTGATAAACTTCATTTTTACTGATACCCCTATCAGAAGCAACCTTTTTATATGCTTCTTTTTTTGTATATCCTTCTTTTAAATATGAATTTACATGTTCAATAATAGATAAATGTTCAAAAGAAGATTCATCTGTATTTCCACTTACCACAATTACAAATTCTCCTTTTGCATCTTTTACTTCTTTTAAAACTTCTTCAAAAGTTCCTCTATAAACTTCTTCAAACTTTTTACTTATTTCCCGGGAAATACTTATCTTACGATTTCCCAATACTTCTTTCATCAAAAGCAATGTTTTTTCTAAACGATGAGGTGCTTCATAAAAAATAAGAGTTGCTTTTTCTTCTTTTAAACTTTCTAATTCTTTCTTTCTTTTTCCATCCTTATTATTTAAGAATCCATAAAATAAGAAAGGTTGTGGAGAAATCCCAGACATAATAAGTGCGGGAATTAAAGCTGTTGCGCCTGGTAACCCTACTACATTATATCCTTTATCAATCGCATATTTTGCTAGTTCATAACCTGGATCGCTGATAACAGGGGTTCCCCTATCACTTACAACTCCAACATGAAAGCCTTTTTCTAAATAAGAAAGAAGTTTTTCATGATTTTTTTCTTCGTTGAATTTATGGCTCGAAATACATTTTTTATGGATATCAAAGTGTTTTAATAACAAATTTGTAACTCTTGTATCCTCAGAAAAAATAACTTCCACTTCTTGTAATATTTTTACAGCTCTAAAAGTCATATCATCCATATTTCCAATTGGAGTTGGTATTAGATATACAGTAGGACTATTGTCATAACTTTTTTGTGACATACGATCACTCCCATTCTTATTATACTTTTTTTTGAATAGAAAAGACAACGTTTTGTTGTCTTATTTCATTATTTTTTTTACATAATCTTGAATAACTCTAGAACCTTGTTCTTTGGTAGCGCCTAATACATATAAGGTTTCTTCTAGAGTACGATTCCCTAAAAAAGTCTCATTGATTTCTTTTCGCATTTTTTCACGAACTTCATTTGATCCTTTTTGATATTTATCAAATAAACTAAATGCATAAAAGGATGAATGAACATGAAGCTGCTTTAATATTACTCCATAATAAATATCACAACTAATATCTAACATATCTTTTTTTAAATTCTTCAATCTCAATAACAATTCATGATTTAATAGTTCCCCTGTTTGATCCAATTCAAGTGCCGTTACTAATTCCATATAAATACTTAATACTTCTCTATTATAATAGTTTTTTATAATTCCTTTATTTCGATTGACTAAAACATGTGTCATCTCATGAACCAAAACTGTAGATCCAAATGCATCATTTGTGTTCTGTAATATAATTCCTAGTGATAGAATAGGACTTATATTTAAAATATTTAAATGATTGACATCCCCAATTAATAAAGTACGAGCTCCTCCACCCATTTGACCATCTTTTTTCCAGACAACAGGAAGATCTGTCACATTTATTTTTTTTACATCTTGCATGACATAATTATAATATTCTAACAATTCAGCAGGATTATTATAATGTAATTCTTTTTGCTTATAGTTTTCTAAATAAAGAACTTGTTGATCAATATCACCTATTTGTTGTAAAAAGACTTTATTTGCATTTTCTTGAATTTCTTCATTTGATTGATATGGAAGCTCAATTTGGCTATCATATGGTGCTTTATTTTTAATCATCTCGATTGCTAAATCTTCATATTCTTTCGTATTCACAAATGAAAAGTCTCTTTCACTACATCCATAAAATGCACTATCTTCTAATATTTTTCGCTTTCTTTTTATAATTTCTTCTTGTATTCCCATGAGAAAAACCCCTTTTCTTGGGGTTTACTATATCATTTTTTTAAAAAAAGTCAAATTATATTATTTAAATATTGTTTCAATTCCTTCGTGTATTCTCCATTATCTTCATGTGAGTATAACGGAGGCATTATTTTTAAACCAGGTTTTCCGTTTTTTCTTCCTTCAATTAATAGTATATTAGCTTCCTTATTATTATGAGGATAAACTAACTGCATTCTTTTTGGTTCAATATTGTATTTTTTCATGAGTTCAATGATCGATACTAATCTTTCTGGTCGATTTACAATTCCTAGCATTCCATTGTTTTTTAACAGTTTTTTGCTTACTTTCATAATATCTTCTAATGTTAAAGCACTTTCATGACGAGCTAGTGTTTTATAAGTACTATCGTTAATATGAGAATCTTCCTTTAATGGAAAATAAGGTGGATTACAAGTAATATAATCAAACGTATCTGTCTCTGTATTTTTACTGTATTCTTTAATGTCTTGATGAATTAAAGTGATTTGATTTTCTAAATGATTATAAGAAACAGATTCTAAGCCCAATTCAAAGGCTTCCTTTTGGAGTTCAACACCTATTATTTTTGCATCCGTTTTCTTTGATAAAATAAGAGGAATGGGTGCATTTCCAGTTCCAATATCAAGTATTTTTTTTGTGGTTTTATTTAATGAAATAAAATTAGGTAATAAAACAGAATCCAAGGAAAACCGAAACATCTTATCATCTTGATAGATTTTTAAATCTTCATATCCGAGTAAATAATTAAGCTTTTTCATTTTTAATTGAGACCTCTATTGTTCCATATTTTGACAATTCTACTTCACAAGTTTGATTTAATAAGTCAACGCTTGTTACAGTTCCTTCTCCTTTTTCTGTTTTATATTTGGAACCAATTTTTGGACAATTCTTTCTTGCTTCTTTATAAGTATCATCTTCATATTTTAAACAACATAATAATCTTCCACATGCTCCATTGATTTTAGAAGGATTTAAAGCAATATTCTGATTTTTTGCCATATTAATTGATACAGAATCAAAATCATTTAAGAACTGTGCACAACAAAGGGTTCTTCCACATAATCCTAACCCTCCTACTTCTTTTGCTTTATCACGTGCTCCTATTTGTCTTAATTCAATTCTGGTATGATAGATAGAAGCCAAATCTTTTGCAAGCGCTCTAAAATCAACTCTTCCGTCTGATAAGAAGTGAAATAATAACTGCTCTCTTTCAAATGTAAATGATGCATCTATTAAATAGATGTTTAAATTATACTTTTTCGCTAAATCTCGTGCTTTACTAAGCGCCTTTTTGGCGTCTGTTAGATTTCTTTCATATGCTTTTTGATCTTTATTAGTTGCGATTCTGATTACATCTTTTAAAGGAGATGTAATTTGGGTATCTTCCAAATTTAATAATGCTGTTTCAACTGTCCCATATTGTAGACCTCTTTCTGTTTCTACAATTACTTTATTTCCTTTTTTTAATTCTAGTTCTCCTGCATTAAAATAGTATTGTCTTCCTTTATTTTTAAACGATATTCCTACCACTTTTGTCATTTTGATACCTCCGACATTCTAATTATAAGCTTGTCCATTAATAAATTGCTATTTACATTATACTTTATTTTTTCTTGTTCTTCCATTAAGATTTTTAATTTGCTTGTAATTGTTATTATATCATTTTTTGATAAAACAGAAAGAATTTCTTGCTGATAATCTTCCATAATTTCAATATTTCTATCATAAAGTACATTTAGTACATCCTGATAAAATAACTGCATAATTCGAAATGCAGAAAAATATTCTTCTTTTTCTTTCACTACGTCAAACCATAGTTTTTTACTAAATAATAAAGTTTCTTTTCCGTATTTTTCCAAAGAAACAATAAATTGAATTATTTGATCAATTTTTTCTTTCTTCTTTTCATCATTTATAAAATCATATAATTGGTCTTCTTGATCTACTAATTGATTAGCAATTAAAAATAATGTCTTTGATTCATTATTAATACACTCTATTTTCTTATCTTTACGAAATGAGACAACTTGGCATCTTGAAACAATGGTATCTAATAATTGATAACTATTATCAGTTAATAGAATTGCGACAATATTTTCTTCAGGTTCTTCTAAGAATTTTAAAATAGAATTAGCAGAAGAATCATTTAACTTTTCAGCGTGATTAATAATATATACTTTTTGATTAGATTCAATGGATTTTGTACTAAATTCTTTTTGTAATTCTGACAATTGTTCCTTTTTTATCCAAAGCCCATCTGGTTCAATAATTTTTAATTCTGTAAAGTTTCCATCTTGAATACGGTTACAAATACTACAATCTTTTGCATCATCTATGTTACTATGGTGAAATGGACACAATAAGTATTTTGCGAATGCAAGCGCTAAATCCATTTGTTTGGAATATCCATTGGTTTCAAATAAATAAGCATGTGAATTCTTATTTTTTATAACAGAATTTTTCAATATTTGATATACAACTGGTTGCGTTTCTTTATAATCATCTAACATAAATCACTTCCTCAATATAGAACAAGTAAAATTACAATAAAACCAAGTAATGATGGAAATCCTAAAATTACAATTGACGTTACTGTAATGATATTAATCGGTATTGTTAAATTTAATGGCATCATCACAAGATTAAATCCATATAAAAGTAAAAAACTAAATACTGTTTTTTTTAATAATGTAATTATATTTTTCAACATAAAAGTCCCCTCAATATATTTTATGAGAGACTCTTATACTTATGATTCTGAAATTTTTTTACGATCTTCTAATGCTGTTTCCAATGTAAGTGCATCTATATAATCCATATCAATTCCAACAGGAACTCCATGTGCGATTTTTGATACAATTACAGGAAATCCTTCTAGTTTTTTCTTAATATATAAAGCAGTTGTTTCCCCTTCGATACTTGGTTTTACCGCTATAATTACTTCTTTTACTGGGTGACTTTCGATTCTTTTTATTAAAGAATCAATATTAATATCTTCTGGATTTACTCCATCTAATGGTGAAATAAGTCCATCTAATACGTGATAATCTCCATGATAAGTTCCTACTTTTTCAATGGATACAACGTTTTTCGGTTCTTCCACTACACAAATAATTTCATGGTTTCTAGAGGAATCCTTACATAAATCACATGTTTCTTCTTCTGACAAATTATTACAAATCTTACATCTTCTAATTTTCTTTTTAATATCTTTTATGGAATCAGAAAACAATTCTGTAACATTATCATCTAACTCTAAAACGGAAAGAGCAAGTCTTTCTGCTGTCTTTTCTCCTATACCAGGTAGTTTTCGAAAACATTCAATTAAATTACTAATTGTTTTTGGATAATTTTTCATAATTAAAATAATCCTGGCATTCCTTGCGTAAATCTACCCATTTTTTTCTCAGTTTCAGTATCAATTTGTTTTACTGCATCATTTGTAGCAACTAAAATCATATCTTGGAGCATTTCAATATCATCTTTTTCAATTGATTCTGCATCAATTTTAACACTTACCACTTCTTTTTTTCCGTTCATTTCGATTGTAACAAATGAAGATTTCCCAGTAAAAATTGTTTCATCAATTTTTGCCTTCTCATTCATCATATCTTTTTGTAATTTTTGTGCTTGTTTAAGCATAGCTTGCATATTCATAATTATTCCTTCTTTCTTTTTATTGATATTCTACTATTTCACCAAATAGATTTTGCATTTCATCAGACTCTTTTTTTTCTGATGACTCAAATATACTATTTAGGTCAATCTGTTCTTCTATGTATTGATAACTCTTTTTCTTATTGTTAAAATCATTTTTTATTTCATCCCATTTTTCTGCATAAGTAGATACAGCATGGAATGGTTCTTCAAAAGCTAAACTAATTATTTCATCAATTTTTGGTATAGATTCATTAAATAAATTAGAAATGGATTCATTGGAAAACACATAGATTAATGTATGATTTCCAACTGCTTTCAATGTTCCATCAAATATTAAGGAAACATATTTACTTTTATCTGAATCTAATAAATAGTTATGAAGTAAATCTTCTTTTTTCTTAAATTCCATAACTTCTTTCCTGCTAAAACCTGCAAGTGCATTATTTATTCTCATTACAATTAAGTTTTGAAATTCTTTTTCTTGACCTACCTTAATTTGTTTTTTATGAATCACTTGTTTTTCTACTTGTTTTTTTGGTTCTATTTGTTCTTCTACTTTTTCTTCTTTCGTTGCTTTTTCAATAGTCTTTGGTAGTTCTTTTTTTTCATAATTTGTTAAAGATAAAATGGTTAATTCTAACATAAGTTTGGAATTACTTGAACGTTTTAATTTATCAAGTGATTGATAAAATAGATCAACATTTTTTAATAATACTTCGGTTGACGGTGTGTTTTTCATAGAACTATAAGGTTCTAAAGTTCCTCTACTTTCTTTTAAATAATCAGGAACTGTTTGAAAGAGAATCATATTTTTTAAAAACAAAATAATCTCTTCCGTTATTTTTACAAAGTTCTTTCCACTCTCATCCCATTCATCTATCTTGTTCAATATATTTTGAATGTTATTTTGAGATAAATCTTCCATAAAATTTTGCATTTCATATTGAGATAAAGTTCCATTTACCTCGTGCACTTCTTTTACTGTAATCGTGCTTTCAGAAAAAGCTAAAACTTGGTCTAACATACTTATGGAATCTCTCATTCCACCATCTGATAATCTTGCAATCTCATAAAGTGCATCTTCTTCAATGTTTATCTTTTCTTTTTTTACAATATATTTTAATCTTTCTACAATCTTTTTATCACTTATTTTTTTAAAATCAAAGCGTTGACATCTTGATAGAATCGTAGAAGGTATTTTATGAGGATCCGTTGTAGCAAGTATAAAAATAATATGTGATGGCGGTTCTTCTAATGTTTTTAATAATGCATTAAATGCACCAGTTGTTAGCATATGAACTTCATCAATAATATATACTTTGTATTTACTTGTAGAAGGTACTAAATTAACTTTACTTTTTAATTCTCTTATTTCATCTACCCCATTATTACTTGCTGCATCAATTTCAATTATATCTGTTGTCTGTCTATTGTTAATTTGTGTACAACTTACACAAACTTCGCATGGTTGGGATCCATTTAAGTGTTCACAGTTTACTGTCTTTGCTAGAATCTTGGCAATACTTGTTTTTCCTGTTCCCCTTGGGCCTGTAAATAAATAAGCATGACTAATATGATTATTTGAAATTTCATTTTTTAATGTCTTTACAATCACATCTTGTCCTATTACATCTTCAAAAGTAGAGGGACGATATTTACGATAAAGTGCTTGATACATCAGCATCACCTCATGTAATAATTATACCATTTTTCCTTATATATTAAAAGAAGTTAATCACATTAACTTCTCTTATTTTTAAAAAAATTCTTTAACAATTTTTGGCTTTCTTTTTCGCAAATTCCTTTAATGATTTCCACATGATGATTATTTTTTTTATTATCTAATACATGATCTATGCTTTCAACAAAGCCAAATTTTTCATTTGAAGTCGCATATACTAATTTTGAAATTCGACTCTGTATAATTGCTCCAGCACACATCAAGCAAGGTTCTAAAGTTACATATAATTCGCATCCATCCAAATGCCAATTGTGTAATTTCTTACAGGCCTTTTCAATTGCAATTATTTCGGCATGTTTCGTAGCGACTTGTTTTTTTTCTTTTTTATTATATGCTCTTGCAATTATCTTTCCATTTTTAACAATCACTGCTCCAACTGGAACATCACCTTTTTTAAAGGATTTATATGCCTCATTCAAAGCTTCTTCCATATACTTATTCATAACATCACCATAAAAAAATGACACACACACTTAGAGGTATTTAAGGCTGCTGTCTTCCAACTCTGACCTGGTTCATACATAAATGTTGTGTCAATTAATAAAATACACTATTTTTTAAACAAAATCAATAGTTTTCAAATATTTCCCGGGAAATATTGGTTATGTTTTGTAATTATTTTATTAAATTCATTATTTTATATTTTTTTCATTATTTACAAACACAGATTTGTTTCAAAATTTAATTATTAATATAGTTTCACGTGAAACATAGTCTTATTATTTCATAGTTTCACGTGAAACATTGTTCAGTGCGATATAGTTTCACGTGGAACATAGTCTTATTATTTCATAGTTTCACGTGGAACATTGTTCAGTTTATTATAGTTTCACGTGGAACATTAAATATTAATTTCTAATTAGATTGCATATTTAATTTGATTTATTATTTAAGATAAAAATATCTTAAATTATGTTGTGCTATTATATAAGTAAGTACATAAAAGCATTATAAAATAAGGATTTATGCGCTTTGCTCAATAATTATAATATCAAATATAATTACAATTTTATATAGACATTAAATTCGTTAAATCATAGTTTCACGTGGAACATAGTGATATACTTTTATAGTTTCACGTGGAACATAGTGATATACTTTTATAGTTTCACGTGGAACATAACAACAAAATTTCATAGTTCCACGTGAAACATACGCTAATTTAATAACTAAATACAATGTTATATATAAAATATTTCCCAAAATTAATTCGTTAGCATTTTGTTTATTTCCCAGACAATAAAAAAGACTAATAATTAGTCTTTTTCTTCATTTTGTTCATCTTGAAGTTCTTCTTTTTCGAGTAATGCCACACTACTAACACTCTGATCATCTTTTAAATGAATTAATCGAACTCCTTGAGCAACTCTTCCAGTAGTAGAAACTTGTGCTAAAGGTAAACGAATAATTACACCACTATTTGTAATAATCATTAAGTCTTCATTACCTTTTGTTGTTTTAAATGAAACAATATTACCATTCTTTTCTGTAATATTAAGTGCTTTAACACCTTTACTACCCCTATGAGTCATTCGATATTCATCCAAATTTGTTTGTTTTCCATAACCTTTTTCAGTAACAATTACAATTTTTTGACTTGGTTCAGCTATTTCACATCCAACAGCTTTTCCATCACCAACTTCTATACCGCGAACTCCAGATGCTGTTCTACCCATAACTCTTATTTCATTTTCATCGAAATGGATCATTCTACCATTCGAAGATGCAATTAAGATTTCATTGCTTCCTGTAGTCTTTCTAACTGCTAATAGTTCGTCATTATCTTTTAATGAAATTGCAATCTTACCGCTCGTACGAATGTTCTCAAATTCAGAAACTTGAGTTCTCTTAACTAATCCATTTGTTGTACAGAATACCAAATATTTATTAGGATCTTCTGTTTCAACCTTAAGAATTGTACGAATCACTTCTTCTTTTTCTAATGGCAATAAATTAATGATAGGAAGTCCTTTTGATTGCCTACTAAATTGAGGAACTTCATACCCTTTCATACGATATACTTTACCTTTGTTGCTAAAGAATAAGATGTAATCGTGAGTCTTCATATCAATCATATGTTCGACAAAATCTTCTTCATTTGTAGTCATACCTTTGATACCTACACCACCTCTATTTTGAGTTTTATAAGTATCTACAGTCATTCTCTTAATATAACCTTTTTCAGTCATTGCGATAATTACTTTTTCATTTGGAATTAAAGCTTCATCTTCAATATAATCAATTGCGGTCATATCAATTTCTGTACGTCTTTCGTCTGCATATTTTTCTTTGATTTCAAGCATTTCTTTCTTAATGATATCCAATACTTTTTGTTCAGACGCCAAAATAGCTTTTAATTCTTCAATTTCTTTTAATAATGCTGCTAATTCCGATTCAATTTTATCTCTTTCTAATCCAGTTAAACGACGTAATCTAAGTTCTAGAATCGCATTTGCTTGAATTTCTGTAAGATTAAATCGATTCATTAAATTTGTTCTAGCTTCTTCATCATCATTCGCATTACGAATAATTTTTACAACTTCATCGATATTATCTAAGGCTATTTTATAACCTTCTAAAATATGAACTCTTTCTTCATCTTTTTTTAAATCAAAGCGAGTTCTTCTAATAATAACTTCTTTTTGATAATCGATGTATTTTGAAATAATATCTTTTAATCCAAGTGTTCTTGGAGTACCATTATCTAGCATTAAGAATATAATTCCATAATTCATTTGAAAATTTGTATGCTTATATAAGTTATTTAAAACAACCTGTGGATTAGAATCTTTCTTTAAAGTAATTGTAATTTTAACTCCATTTTTTAAATCCGTATGGTAATCAGTAATTCCATCAATTACTTTATCTCTAACTAATTCTGCAACTTTGTTTTTTAATTCTGAAGTATTTACTCCATATGGAACTTCAGTAAATATAATTTGATTGTGATTTCCAACTTCTTCAATCACAGCACGAGAACGAATTGTAATACTTCCTCTACCTGTTTCATAAGCCTTTTTAATACCAGAGTTACCTAAAATAACTGCTCCTGTTGGAAAATCAGGCCCTTTAATATATTGCATTAACCCTAATGTATCAATGTCAGGATTATCTATGTATGCAACACATCCATCGATTACTTCTCCTAAATTATGAGGTGGAATATTAGTTGCCATACCAACTGCAATTCCCATAGAACCATTTACCAAAATATTAGGAAATCTTGATGGTAAAACATGTGGTTCTTTGCATGATTCATCAAAGTTATCATCCATATCAACGGTTTCCTTACGAATATCTCTCAGTAATTCTAAGGAAATCTTAGATAATCTTGCTTCTGTATAACGATATGCAGCAGCTCCATCACCATCAATGTTACCAAAGTTACCATGTCCATCTACTAAAGTATGTCTTTGGTTAAAGCTTTGCGCTAAACGAACCATGGCATCATAAATGGAACTATCTCCATGTGGATGGTATCTACCCATTACAGCACCAACTGTAGTTGCTGATTTTTTATGAGGCTTATCAGGAGTATTTCCTTCTTCAAACATCGTCCATAATATTCTTCTATGAACCGGTTTTAATCCATCTCTTAAATCAGGAATCGCACGGGCTGTAATAACACTCATGGAATAATCCAAGAAAGATTTTTTAACTTCATCTACAATGTTATTTTCTAAGTGACTATCTCTTTCATGAAAGGTGCCACCAAATTCATTTGTTTTATTTTCTTCTTCCATAAGTTACCTCCTATATATCTAGATTTTGTACATCCAATGCATTTTCTTCAATAAATTGTCTTCTAGGTTCTACTTCATCCCCCATTAGTTTTTCAAAAATAGCATCAGCAGCAACACAATCATCGACGGTTATTTTACGAAGAGTTCTTTTTTCAATATCCATAGTCGTTTCATTTAACTCTTCTGCATCCATTTCTCCAAGACCTTTCATACGAGCAATTTCAGCACGATTTCTAACATTTTCTGGTAAATTATTTAAATAAGTTACTTTGTCTTCGTCTGTTAGCACGTATTTTCGCGTTTTACCGTGCGTAATGCGGAATAAAGGTGGTTGTGCAGCATAGACATGTCCTGCCTCCACAATTGGCCTAAAAAAGCGATAAAATAGGGTTAAAAGAAGGACACGTATATGAGAACCATCCACATCGGCATCGGTCATGATAATGATTTTGTCATATCTTAATTTCGATAGATCAAATTCATCTCCAATTCCTGTACCAAATGCGGTAATAATCGTTCTGATTTCTTCATTTCCTAAAGCTCTATCTAATCTTGCTTTTTCCACATTTAAAATCTTTCCTCTTAAAGGTAAGATTGCTTGCGTCATAGAGTCTCTACCTTCTTTTGCAGAACCTCCTGCAGAATCCCCCTCGACAATAAAGATTTCAGATACTTTTGGATCTTTACTCTTACAATCCGATAATTTTCCAAAGAAATTTGTCGTTGCCATTTCACTTTTTCTTGTAATTTCTCTCGCTCTTTTAGCAGCGTTTCTTGCACGAGAAGCTAACATTGCTTTATTTACAATTGTTTTTGCAGCTTCCGGATGTTCCATTAAGAAACGTTCAAATCCTTCTGAAAATACATTATCAGCAAGTTTTCTAACTTCTGAATTACCAAGTCTTCCTTTTGTTTGACCCTCAAATTGTGGATTAGGATGCTTACAAGAAATAATCATTGTAAGACCTTCTTTAACATCATCCCCACTTAAAGCTTCATCTTTTTCCTTTAAAAGCCCAGACTTTCTTGCATAACTGTTAATGACACGAGTGAGTGCTCTTTTTACTCCTTCTTCATGAGTTCCTCCATCATGTGTGTTAATATTATTAACAAAGGAATAAATGTTTTCATTATAGCTTGTATTATATTGCATTGCGACTTCAAAAAATACGCCTTCTTCTTCTCCTTCTAAATGAATGATTTCTTCATGAATTGGAGTTTTTTCTTGGTTAATGAATCTTACATATTCACTAATACCACCTTCGTATAAAAACTTTTCTCCTTGCGTATCTTCTTCATCTCTGTCATCACGAATCGTAAGTGCTAAGCCTTTATTTAAAAAGGCTAATTCACGAATACGAACTCTTAATGTATTATAGTCAAAGATATCCGTATCAAAAATATCTGGATCTGGTTTAAATGTTACATAAGTTCCAGTTCTAGAAGGTTCACATTCTCCTATTACTTTTAAAGGCTCTACTGTATGTCCACCATTTTCAAATCGAATAAAATATACTTTTCCATCTTTATAAACAGTAACTTCTACCCATTTGGATAAGGCATTTACAACAGAAGCACCTACTCCATGTAGTCCTCCGGATACTTTGTACCCTCCTCCACCAAATTTTCCACCTGCATGAAGAACAGTATATACAGTTTCTACTGTAGATAATTTGGTTTTTGGATGGATATCTACTGGGATTCCACGTCCATTATCTTTTACTGTAATAGAATTATCTTTGTTAATAATTACTTCAATATGATTACAGAATCCAGCTAAAGCTTCATCAATTGAATTATCCACTATTTCCCAAACCAAATGATGCAATCCTTTTACATCTGTTGTACCTATATACATACCTGGTCTTTTTCTTACGGCCTCTAATCCTTCTAATACTTGGATGTCCGACGCATCATAATGTTCTATTTTTTCTTCCATTTTATTCCACCTCTTCTATCGATTTAATATTTGCATTTTCAATTTCAATCTTTTTCGCTGATTTTAATATTTCAGAATCAATGTTAGATAAATCCGTAGTTGTAATAATCGTTTGAATATCAGAATCAATATAATCTAGTAAATTGCTTCTTTTTTTACCATCTAATTCACTAAAAACATCATCTAAAAGTAATATAGGAGATGTTCCTTTTTGACTTTTAAAAATCTTTATTTCAGCTAATTTGATTGCTAATACACTCACTCTTTGCTGACCTTGTGATCCATAATTTTTTAGATTTTTATCAGATAAATAAAATTCAAAATCATCACGATGAGGACCTACCATTGAAGTTCCTAGTTTTATTTCTACTTCTTTCATCTTTGTTATCTTATCATTCATTTCTTGTTTCATTATTTCAATTTGATAGGAAGAGAAAGATACACTTGGTACATATTGAATATGAAATCCACTATGACCAGTTATATTTTCATAAATATTTGGTGCATACTCATTTATTTTATCCAATAATTTTTTTCTCATTTTGAAAATAGAAACCGATTTTTCAATATAATAATTGGTTAAAATTTGAAAATAATTTTCATCAACAGATTCCTTTTTATTCATCTTTTTTAAAAATTCATTTCTCATTTTTAATAAACGATTAAAATCGTTTAAAAGAATAAAATAAGTACTATATAGTTGACTTAATTCCGTATTTAAAAATCGTCTTCTAATACTAGGAGATCCTTTTACTAATTCTAAATCATCTGGATAAAAAATAATAATGTTCATTTTTGAAATATAATCACTAATTTTTTTCACTTCTTCTGAATCACATTTTAATTTTTTCTTTTTAAAATCAAATCCTATCTCTAGTTTTGTATCAAGTATTCCATAAGACAATATTCCCATTAAATAAGAAGAATCTTCTCCTTCTTTTATTAAACTATGATCAATAAAAGAACGATGAGATTTGGTTAATCCTAAAACATAAATAGATTCTAATAAGTTAGTTTTACCTTGTGCATTTTTTCCATAAATAAGGTTAATACCAGAATGCAGCTTCAAATCTAATTTCTCATAATTGCGAAAATTCATGATATGAAGTTCTTTTAAATACACGATATCACCTTCTTTGGCAAAAAAATGTGCTTTTTAGAAATTTTTACTTTTTTAAATACTCCTATACACAATTACTATTATAACATAAAAATAGGCTAAAAAACGAAAAATAAGCATTTTTTGCTTATTTTTTTATGAAATTCTATTTCGAATCGTGTTTTCTAATTTAGAAGCTCTCAATATTTGGTTTTCAAACGAATAATAAGACATATTAATACTGATTTGTTTTCCATTATCAAATAAGATATAAAGTCCATTTTCTTTTTCTTCATACTTATAAATATGATGAAAAGCAATCCAATCACAAGTACTAAATTTTGGTGAAGAAGTTGGAATAAAAATCATTCTCTTTGTTTCCTCTACAATAATTGGTACTTTATAAGTACTTCCTATTAAATTTCTAGATCCCTCTTCTCTACCTAAATAAGAGCTTCCGAAGTATTTACAACTATCATCCATAATTTTAATGGATGGTTTAGAAATATAATACTCCTTTTCTTTTTCCACAACTTTAGTAGTATGCTCATTAAGCGCTAATAAAGCAAGTGTAGAAGAATTTACTTCATATGATTCTAACATATTATCCCCCCGTTTTCGTTAGACACACTTCTTATACCACCAGGAAATGTCAAAAAATGTCATAATTTGTCAAAAAAAAAGAACTTTTAGTAAGTTCTAATTGGTAAGATAAGTTGAATTAAATCATCACTATTGGTATTTTTTACAATAATTGGTTTAATTTCTCCATTAAATAGTAAACTAATCTCTTCTGAATCAAAGGATTTTAATGCTTCCATCATATATTTACTACTAAATGCTATTTTAATGTCAGAATCATTATTTTTTTCCATTTCTAATTTTTCTTCTACATTTCCTATTTCAGGAATATTGGAAGAAACAATTACTTCTGTTCCTTTGCTTTCTAATTTAATAGTATTTTTATCTGCTTCATTTGTAAGAAGTGATGCACGGTCAATAGAATCATAAAAATGAGATAAATTTGTTTTCATTTCTAAAGCAAATTCTGTTGGGATTAATTTTGAGGTATCTGGATATGTACCATTAATTAAACGAGACATCATAACAATCGTATCAAATTTAAAGATTACTTTATTACTAAAGATATGAATTTCTAAATTATCATCTTCCCCTAGTAATCTAGTTAGCTCTAATAAATTTTTAGTTGGAATAATGATATTAATGTCTTCTTTTAATGTTTCATCTAAAGTAATTGTCTTTTTTGCTAAACGATAAGAATCAGTCGCAGTACATTCTAATTTATTACCTGATATTTTAAAATTGATACCCGTTAAAACAGGTCTTGTTTCTTGACTAGATGTAGCAAATGAAGTTTGGGAAATAATGTTTTTAAAACCTTTTTTACTTATATAAATTGGATTTTTATTATCTTCTAAATCTAAATTAGGAAATTCACTTGCGTTATTACAATTCAAATGGAAAGAAGATGAGCTTGTATAAATTAATAGTTTTGAATCCACAACTTCTTCAATATTTATAATTTCGTTTGGAAGTTTTCTTATAATATCATAGATATAACGTCCTGATACAACTACTTCTCCTACTTGATCAATAGTTTCTATATCTTTCTTATCTAAGAATGTTTTGATTGCAATTTCATTATCGGTACTCATTAAGTATAATCCTTCATCCGTTAATTCAAATTTAATACAATTTAATATAGGAATTAAATTCTTACTTGAGATTCCTTTAATAACATAATTTAAATGTTCCATAAGTTTGTTTTGTTTAATTGTTAATTTCATAATATCTCTCCTTTTTAAAAAATTATTTATATTATTGAAGTGGAAAAAGTGGAAAAAATGATAAATAATTGAAAACTAATGAAAAAAATGATTCTTAATTCTGTGGAAAAAAAGTGAATAATCAATTTCTTTCCACTATTTAATCTGATTTATTATTTTTTGAATTTCCATTTCTAATATTTGATTTGTTTTAATTTCCCTTTTTATTTTATCAACAGAATGCATTACAGTTGTATGATCTTTTCCACCAAATTCAATTCCTATCTTTGGTAAAGATTCTTCTAAAACAGTTCTACAAATATACATTGCTATTTGTCGTGGAACCCCTATTTTTGCCATTCTTTTTTTACTCTTTAAATCTTCAACTGTAATATTATAATGATTAGCGACTAATTGTTGAACTTGTTCAATCTTATTCTTTGAAACAATGCTTTTTACAAAGTAATCTTTTAATGCTTCTACAGCCAAATCCAACGTAATATCAGATCCACTCATCATGGTAGCATAAGCAAATACCCTTGTAATTGCACCTTCCAGTTTTCTAATATCAGTCGTACAATTACTTGCGATATATTCTTTTACTTCTTTTGGGAAAGAACTTCCCATCACTTGACTTTCTATTTTTTTATCAATAATATCCATGCGAAGTTGAAAGTCAGGAGGTAAAATATCGATTGTAAGTCCCCAATTAAATCTCGTTCTTAAACGATCTTCTAATAGTTTTAAATCATCTGGAGATCGGTCTGAGGAAATAATAATTTGTTTATTGTTCCCATATAAATCATTAAAAGTATTAAAAAACTCTTGTTGTGTTTGATAAGCATTTCCTAAGTACTGAATATCATCAATCATTAATACATCAATGTCACGGTATTTCTTTTTAAAGATTTCCACACTATCATAATTATTTCCATCTTTATTTTTTTTACTAATTCCTATAAAATCAGAAACAAATTTTTCACAGGTAACATATAAAACTCTTTTTTCACTATGTGTTACAATGTAATTTCCTATTGCATGCATCAAATGAGTTTTACCAAGTCCACTATTTCCATAGATAAATAAAGGATTGTACATGAATCCAGGCTTTTCAGCGACTGCTAAAGAAGTAGCTTTCGCAAATTTATTACTGACTCCTACTATAAAATTATCAAAAGTATATTGTGGATTTAAATTGGTTTCCATATTAGGTTTTGATTGGTATTCTTTTTCCACAGGGATTTGAATTGTATCTTCAATTTCATCTTCTGTATAGTATTCAAAGTGAACGTTTTCACCAGTTAAATTGGTATAGGTTTCTTCCATGAAAGAACTATAATTTTCTTTTAAATGTTTTTTATGAACATTCATTGGAACAATGATTTTCGCGACATTTCCTTTTATCTCTAAAAGTTTTGTTTCAGAAAACCAGGTGTCATAGGCCATTGCATTTAATGAGTCTTTCATTTTTGCTAAAAAACTAGTCCACAATTCATCATTGCTCATCCTAAACACCTCACTTTGTAAAATTTACCATTATTGTACAATATTTTTATGAAAAAGCAAAGAAAAAATATTAAAAAAGAACAAAAAAAATTATCCACAATATTTCCCACAGAAAAAAGACAAGAAAGTCATAAAAAAAATAAGTTTTCCATATTTTTGTGGAGAAAATTATAAACATAGGAAAAAGGCTGTGATTTCATTTTCCACAAATTTGTTGAAAATTGTCGAATAAATAGAAAAAATAAGAAATAAATATGTAGAAAAGTATGTGGAATAAAATAAAACTATAAATTTATTAACAAGTAAAAATGTGGAGAAAAAAAATATACACAAAATTTTCCACAAAAAAGTGGAAAAAAAGATTAAATAATGTTTGACAAAAAAGACTTTTATCTATATAATTAACTACAGCAAAGGGAAATTTAGGGAGGTGTCATATGAAAAGAACTTTTCAACCTAATAATAGAAAAAAAAGTAAAAAACAAGGATTTTTAGCTCGTTCAGAATCAAAAATTATTGCGAATAGAAGAAGAAAAGGACGCAAAAATTTAGCACATTAATGAAACCACTGATCTTCAGTGGTTTTTTAGATAGGATGTGAGTCATGAAAAAAATTAATATTGTGAAAAAAAATGAAGATTTTAATCGAATTATTCAAACATGTAAATCATATAAAACCAAATATTTTTTCATATACTTAGAAGAAAATACAAATGAAATTTATCATTTTGGTTTCTCTGTTGGAAAAAAAATCGGGAATGCAGTTACAAGAAATCATATAAAAAGGCAAATAAAACAGATTCTTTCAGAAAAAAACTACCAAAATGGTTTTAATTGTATTATAATAGTTAGAAAGAGCGTGCTTTCTTCTACTTATCAACAAATGAAAGAAGATTTGTTAGAAGAAATTAGCAAGTTAGAATTAATAAAGGAGAATATATGAAGAAGAAAAGTAAATTATTAAAAATTAGTGTTATTTGTCTTTCCGTTTTTCTATTATCTGGATGTACTTCTTACATCAAAGGAGCCGATAATAAAACAGTAAAAAATGAACATACTGGTCAAAATTTAACTGCTCACATTTTATGTCAGCCAGAAGATGGTACAACAATCGAAGCATATGAAAAAACAAAAGAAGAATTGATTGAAAAATACCAAAAACAACTTGAAAATAAAGAAATTACCCAATCAAAATATGATTCTTTAGTTTCAAAAATAACAGATATTACAAAATTACCAAAATGTAGTGAGTTTTCTATAACATCTGGAGGATACCAAGGAGTATGGTCAACGATTTTTGTAAAACCACTTGCTTGGGTATTAATTAAAATTGGAGAGTTGTTTGGAAACTATGGTATTTCTGTAATTCTTACTACTCTACTTATTCGTTTAATTACAATGCCATTTACGAAAAAAACAGCTTTACAATCTGAAAATATGAAGAAAGCTAAACCAGAACTAGATAGCTTAGAAAAGAAATATGCAAATAAAACAGATCAACAAAGTCAAATTCAAAAGAGTCAAGAAATGATGCTGATTTATAAAAAATATAATATCAATCCAATGAGTGGATGTCTATTTGCATTTATTCAAATTCCACTTTTCTTTGCATTCTATGACGCACTTAATTTATTACCAGTTATTTTTGAAAGAACCTTCTTAAAAGTATTCCAATTAGGAACTACTCCTATAATGGCACTTCAAAATGGAAAATGGTATTACTTAATTGTTGTAGTATTGGTTGGTATAGCAAGTTACTTCTCATTTAAATTAAATTCCACTGCATCTATGGGAGAAGATCAAGCACAACAAATGAAAACTATGAGTAATGTATCGATTGCAATGATTACTTTATTCTCATTCGCAACCTCTACTGGAATTGCATTATATTGGATTACAAATAGTACATTTACAATTCTACAAAACTTATATGTAAAAAGGAGTATTAAAGATGCTAGAAGTTAGAAAATATGAAGGAAAAACAAAAGAAGAAGCAATGCAATCTTGTATAGAGGAATTAAATATAGAAGAAACAAATTTATATACTCGCTATCAAGAAACAGAAGCAAAACTATTTAAATCAAAAAAAGTAACTTTAGAAGTAGTTACAAAAGAAGATGTTACTAATTACTTAAAAGAGTTTATCAATGAGTATGCAAAAGGAATGAATATTGATATCCATTCTGAAATCAAGGAAAAAGATGGAATTTATAACGTTGTATTAGTTTCAGAAGAACATAATCCAATTTTGATTGGAAAAGATGGTAGAACATTAACTGCACTTCAAACATTATTACGTTCTAGTATTCAAGCAAAAACAGGATTTACAATTAAAGTAGTTGTTGATGTTGCAAATTATAAAGCAAAAAAACAAAAGAATTTAGAATTTGAAGCTAGAAAAATTGCTCGTGAAGTATTGAAAACAAAAGTTGAAGCAAAATTAGATCCTATGAATTCCTACGACAGAAGAGTGGTACATGAAGTAGTATCTAAATTTGAAAACTTAGAAACAGAAAGTTTTGGAGAAGCTCCAAACCGTTATGTTGTAATTCGTTACAAGAAAGATTAACTCTTTCTTTTTTTTGTTTTCTGTAGTAAAATGTACACATTGAGGGATGTTGTATGAAAAAATTGCCGAAATTAAATGAAGAAAAAGAATTAAAAAAATTAAAAGCTAAAATGAATCCTGAATTAGAATCTTATGTAGGAGAGATTTTAAATCATCCTGAATTTTTAAAAAGAAAACAATATCACCATCATGAAGATCGATCTGTTTACGTACACTCCTTAAATGTATGTATCAAAACATATAAGATGGCAAAGTTCTTTCATGCAGATAAAAAATCTGCCGCAATTGCGGGATTATTACACGATTTTTATTATAAAGATTGGCAATTAGATACAGAAAAAAGACCTTTTTTTCAGTCTCATGGTTTTAGACATCCAAAAGAAGCATTAGAAAATTCTAAAAAGTATTTTCCTAATTTAATGAATAAAAAAATAGAAAATAGTATTGTAAGACATATGTTTCCATTAACCTTGATTCCACCTCGTTATGGAATAGGTTGGATGATTACATTAACCGATAAAGCAGCATCTATGGAAATATTAAAGTATCCATCTCGATGGTATAAGTATTTAGGAATCAAGAAAAAAGAAAAGAAGTGATAATATGAATGATACAATTGCAGCTATCTCAACGGCATCTGGAGTAGGAGCAATATCCATTGTTCGAGTAAGCGGAAAAGAAGCAATTTCAATAGTTAATCAAATATTTAAAGGAAAAGATTTAGAACAAGTGTCTAGTCATACCATTCATTATGGTCATATAGTAGAGGAAAACGAAGTAATTGATGAAGTACTGGTAAGTGTAATGAAAGCTCCTAAAACATATACTATGGAAGATATTGTTGAAATCAATACTCATGGAGGATATGCAACAACAAAAAGAGTATTAGAATTGGTATTACAAAAAGGAGCACGTCTGGCAAAACAAGGTGAGTTTACTCAAAGAGCATTCTTAAACGGGCGAATTGATTTAATGAATGTAGAAGGAATCATGGATGTAATAGAAGCAGATACGGAAACAAGAAGAAAACTTGCAATGAATGAATTAAGTGGAAAAACATCTGATTTAATTCATTCTTTAAGAGAAAAAGTAGTAGAAATATTAACAAATATTGAAGTAAATATTGATTTTCCAGAATATGATGATATTGAAGTATTAACCAATGAAAAAATTCTTCCCAAAATAGAAGAATTAGAACTTGATATGAAGAAAATACTTCAAGAAAGTCAAACTGGAAAAATGATTAAAAATGGGATTCAAACTTTAATAATTGGAAAGCCAAATGTAGGAAAAAGTAGTATTTTAAATGAATTATTAGAGGAAGAAAAAGCGATTGTTACGAATATACCAGGTACAACTCGAGATATTATAGAAGGAAACTTTGTATTAGACGGAATTCCTCTTCATATTATTGATACAGCAGGTATCCGTAAAACAGAAGATTTAGTAGAAAAAATTGGTGTACAAAAAAGTTTAAATTTAATTGATAAATCAGATTTAATTTTATTTGTTTTAAATAACAATGAAAAAATTACAAAAGAAGAGATAGAATTACTTCATCAAATTAAGAATAAAAATTATTTAATACTAATCAATAAAACAGATTTAAAACAGAATCTTCAAATTGATCAGTTTGATTCCAATAAAATAGTATGGATGAGTATAAAAAATCATAAAGGATTAGAAGAATTAAAAGAAAAAATAAGAAAATTATTTGAATTAGAACAAATTGAAATGAAAGATTTTACTTATTTATCGAATGCAAGAAGTATTTCCTTATTGAAAAAAAGTTACGAATCTTTGAAAGAAGTAAAGAAAGCAATTCAAAAAAATATTCCAATTGATATGGTTGAAATAGATTTAAGAAATATCTGGAATTTACTTGGTGAAATTATTGGAGAAACCTATGATGAAGAACTTCTAGATCAATTATTTAGCAGATTCTGTCTTGGAAAATAAATTATTTCCCGGGAAATAATTACAATAAAAAAGCCTTTTAGGCTTTTTGTTTTTTGACTAATTTTTTTTCTGTATCTAGAAGTTTTAAACAAGTGTTTAAAGAATCATTTGGATATTGTTTTTTAAGATCATTTAACATACAAAAAACTTCTTCTTTTGCAACAAAAACTGTATTGTTATGTTGCTTAAGTCCTAAAGAAATATCAATTGTACCATTTTCCAATAGACTGAATAAAAGTTCTTTTTTCACTTCTTCTTTCTGTTCATTTACTATGATTGTTTCATAAACAAAAGGACCATTTTTTGATAATATAACAGTCATATCAATTACAGCTTGCATCATAAAATATTGATCATCTGAATTTTTAAATATTAAAAACGTATCCTGATTAGAATCCATCACAGAACCTACAAATTTGCCAATTGGTCCGTAATAAGATCCACCATAAGATAATTCTTTATTTTCACGATTTTGAATGATTTCAACACTAAATGTATTAATTCTTTCCATAATCTTCTCCTTTATAACTATATTATATCGCATTCTATGAAATTATTTCCCGAATTTTGTTGTCATTAAAAAAAAAAGATAGTATAATAATTTCGTTTAAGTGGGTGGTGGATATATGAATTATGAAATCATTGTAGTAGGTGGTGGTCATGCAGGTTGTGAAGCATCTTTAGCATGTGCTAGAAAAGGACATTCTACCCTACTAATCACGGGAAATATAAAGAATATAGCAGACATGCCTTGTAATCCTTCTATTGGAGGAAGTGCGAAAGGTATTGTAGTAAGAGAAATTGATGCACTAGGTGGAGAAATGGGAAATAACGCGGATAAATCCCACATCCAAATAAAAATGTTAAATTATAAAAAAGGACCAGCAGTTCAAGCCCTTCGTGCACAAGCAGATAAAATAACATATCCAAAAGAAATGTTAAAAACGTTAAAGAATCAAAAAAATTTAACTATTCAAGAAGGTATGGTAGAAAATTTAATAGTAGAAGATCAAACAGTAAAAGGAATCGTTTTAGAAGATGGAACAAAAATATTTGGTTCACGTGTGATTTTAACAACTGGAACTTATTTAAAAGCAGATATTATGGTTGGAAGTGAGAGAAAAAGACAGGGACCACATGGAGAAAGACCAAGTATGCATTTAAGTGACCATCTAAAGGAATTAGGTCTTCAGATTATTCGTTTAAAAACGGGAACCCCACAAAGAATTGATAAAGATTCTATTGATTATAGTAAAACTTCAATTGAAAAAGGTGATTCTGTTTATAGAACTTTTAGTTTTGATTATCCTCCAAGGTACAAAATAGAAGATCAAGTTCCATGTCATTTAATTTATACAACACCAGAAACTCATAAAATAATAAGAGATAATTTAAATAAAGCAAGTATGTATGGTGGATTATCAGATGTTACTGGTGTAGGACCAAGATATTGTCCTTCCATCGAAGATAAAATTGTAAGATTTGCAGATAAAGAAAGACATCAATTATTTTTAGAACCAGAGAGCCTTTATTATAATGATATTTATTTACAAGGTTTTTCCACTAGTATGCCACATGATGTACAAGATCAAATGGTTCATAGTTTACCAGGTTTAGAGCATGCAAAAATACTAAAATATGCCTATGCGATTGAATATGACGCAGTCTATCCAACAGAATTAAAAAACTCTTTGGAAACAAAAAAAATAAAAGGTTTATTTTTAGCAGGTCAAATCAATGGAACAAGTGGTTATGAGGAAGCAGCTGGACAAGGGTTAATTGCTGGAATCAATGCAGCTTTATCTCTTGAAAAGAAAGAACCTTTGATTTTAAAAAGAAATGAATCATATATCGGAGTCCTAATAGATGATCTTATCACAAAAGGAGTAAGAGATCCTTACCGTCTACTTACATCAAGAGCAGAATACCGTTTATTATTAAGACATGATAATGCAGACTTAAGACTAAGAGAATATGGCTATAAAGTAGGATTAATTGATGAAAAAAGGTATCAAAGATTATTGGAAAAGAAAAAACAAATTGAAGAGTTAAAACAAGTATTAAAAGATAATAAAATTACCCCAATTAAATCTACGCTAGATTATTTAGAACAAATAGGAACTTCATTAATTAAAGATGGAATGACATTATATGAATTATTAAAAAGACCAGAAATTCATATGGAACATATTGAACACTTTATAAAACTTGATTATTTAGATGAAGTAAAAGAACAAGTAGAAATTCAAGATAAATATGAAGGATATATTAAAAAAGCAAATAAAGAAGCTGCTAAAATGTTAGAATTAGAAGAAAAGAAGATTCCAGAAAATATTGATTTTGATCAGATTCATAATTTAGCAAGTGAGGCAAAACAAAAATTAAAAGAAGTACACCCTACTTCTATTGGACAAGCAATAAGAATATCAGGCGTAAATCCTGCAGACATTTCTATTTTGATGTTTTATTTAAAGAAGGTATCAAAATGACAGAACATGAATTTATAAAAGAATTGAGTATACTTGGAATTGAATTGTCAGAACTTCAAAGAAAACAATTTCATATGTATTATGAATTATTAGTGGAATGGAACCAAAAAATGAATTTAACTGGAATTACAGAAGAAAGTCAAGTTTATTTAAAACATTTTTATGATAGTGCGACAATTCTAAAAGCAATTGATTTTCATGAAGTAACAACACTATGTGATGTAGGAACAGGTGCTGGTTTCCCTGGAATTGTATTAAAGATTTTATTTCCAGATATGCAGATATCATTAGTTGATTCTTTACAAAAAAGAATTACATTTTTAGATGAAGTCATTCAAAAACTAGAATTAAAAAAAATAAAAACCTATCATGCTAGAGCTGAAGACTTTGCGAAAGAGCATAGGGAATCTTTCGATGTGGTAACCGCAAGGGCTGTTGCCCCACTCTCTATATTAATGGAATACTGTATGCCATTAGTTAAGATTAATAAGTATTTTATTCCTTTAAAAGGAAATATTTCCCAAGAATTAGAAGAAAGCAAAAAAGCGATGGAAATTCTTCATGGATATTTAGAAAAAGAAATTTCTTTTTTGCTACCAAAAGAACAATCTAACAGAACCATTTTAGTGATAAAAAAACAAGAAAAAACATCTTTAAAGTATCCTAGAAAATATTCAGAAATTAAGAAAAAGCCTTTATAATAAAGGCTTTTTAAAATAAAAAAATAAAAAATATAATTATTTCCCAAAAAATCATTGTTTTATTTCCCAAAATATAGTATGATTATTTTAAGAATAGGAAGGGAAGTACAATGAAAGAAGAAAAAAAAGTAATTGAATTAAATTTAGATGATATCTTACCTAACCGTTTTCAACCAAGAATTCGTTTTGATGAAGATGCAATTAATGAGTTGTCAGAATCTATTAAAGAACATGGAGTTATTCAACCAATTGTCGTAAGACCAATTGCAGACAAATATGAAATTATAGCAGGAGAACGTCGTTATAAAGCAAGTGTGTTAGCTGGTATGAAGACAATACCTGCATTAGTTGCAAACTTAGATGATAAAGATAGCGCAGAAATTGCATTGATTGAAAACGTACAAAGACAAGATTTAACTCCAATTGAAGAAGCAGTATCTTATAAGAAAATATTAGATATGGGCTATTTAACCCAAAATCAATTGGCTGATAAATTAGGGAAAGATCAATCTACAGTTGCAAATAAACTTCGCTTGCTAAATCTAGATGATGATGTACAAGAAGCCTTGTTAAATGAAAAAATATCAGAAAGACATGCTCGTTCTTTATTAAAATTAAGTCAAAAAGATCAAAGAGAATTATTGAAGAAGATTATAGAAAAACGTTTAACAGTAAGAAAAACGGATGAAGAAATTAATAAAATACTAAATGGAACAAATAAAGAGACAATAGAAGAGAAACCTGTTGAAAATAAGGTACCTGAACCAGTTTCCGTAATGCCTGAAGTAAAAGAAGCAACACCTATTATTCCAGAAGTTTCAGAACCATTAGAAGTATTAGATTTAGATGAAAAGGAGGAACCAAAAATGAATGATCAAAATGTAAATATCCCAGTATCTCCAATTATTGATGAGGTACATGAAGAACCAAGTGTAAATCCTGGTTTTATGGATATTAATCAAATTGAACAAAATGCAACCAATATTTTTGAGCCAAAACCTTCTGTAGATGTGAACAATTTATTAAATCCATCCGGAATTGCTCCAGCACCTGCTCCAGTGGAAGCACAACCACAACCAGCAGCACCTGAAGTAACTCCTGGAAAATTCTTTGATGTATTAAATGTAGCTGAAAAACCACAAATTCCAAATTTAGAGCCTTCTCCAGTTGCAGATGGGTTTAATGCGCAACCAATTGCTCCAGCTCCAGTTCAAGAAGCTCCTGTATTGGAACCAGCGCCAATTAGTTCATTGCCAGATGTAACTCCAGCTGCACCAGTTGTATCAGAACCTGTGACACCAGCAGTACCTACAGAACCAGTTGTTGGAACACCTGCTGCACCAACAGTGCCAACAGAAGCAGTTGTAGAAGAACCAGAGCAACCATTGGATTTGGATTTATCACTTCCACAAGCACCACAACCTCAAATGCCAACTGGACCTGTAACTACACCAGATTATAGTTTTCTAGAAAATTTAGATAATGAACCAGCACCAGTTTCACAACCAACTATGGAAGCTTCGATTCCAGAACCAACTGTAGCAGTGCCTAATACTGCTCCTCAAACAAATAATATGACACAAGCACTTGATGCAATTAGAGCTTGTGCAGAAAACTTAAAACAGTTAGGTTATGAAGTAGATACAGATGAATTTGATTTAGAAAATATGTATCAAGTAATTTTCAAAGTAACAAAAAAATAAAAAGCCAAATGGCTTTTTTATTTTGCTAATAATTCACAGATAATATCAGTAATTTCACTTGGATTATCTAAAGATAACCCTTCAATTAAACGAGCTTGGTTATATAATACTTTCGCATATTTTTCAAGTTCTTCCTTCTTTAATCCCTCTAATTTTTTAACAATAGGATGTTTTGCATTAATCATAAGTACCTCTTCAGCTTTTACTTTTTCTCCATTAGGTAGTGTATTTAATACTTTTTCCATTCCAGCACTAATTTGTCCTTCTGATGCTAAACATACTGGATGGTTACTTAAGGAAGTAGTAAATTTTACATCTTTTACAACATTTTTTAAGGTTTCTTTCATAGTAGAAATCAAGTTCTTTTTCTCTTCGTTTATTTTTTCAAGTTCTTTCTTTTCTTCTTCCGTTTCGATATCTAATTTAGAACTTAAAATGTTTTCAAAGTGTTTGCCATTATATTCATGCATCATATTCATAACAAATTCATCAATATCATCTGTTAGATATAGAATATCATATCCTTTTTCTTTCATTGCTTCTACTTGAGGCATTAAATTAATTTTATCGTTTGTTTCCCCTACTACATAATAGATTTTATCTTGTTTATCTAAATATTCATATTCATTTAACGTTTTAAACTTCATAGTTTTTGAACTAGTGAACAATAATAAATCTTGTAAAGCGTCTTTTTTCATCCCATAACTTTGATAGATACCAAGTTTTAATGCAAGTCCAAAGTTACGATAGAAAGTTTCATATTTTTCTCTATCATTTTCAAGTAATTTTTTTAATTCTGAAGTAATTTTCTTTTCAACATTAGAAGCAATTCTTTCAATTATTTTATTTTGTTGTAAGGTTTCTCTTGAAATATTTAAAGGGAGATCCTTTGAATCTACAATTCCTTTTACAAAGGAATAATGATCTGGAAGTAATTCTTCACAGTGTTCTTGAATTAATACTCCATTGGAATAAAGCTGTAATCCCTTTTTATAATCTTTGGTGTATAAATCAAATGGTGAATGGCTTGGTATAAATAAAAGCGCATCATATTCTGTAAGACCTTCTACATGAGAATCAATTACTTGAAAAGGTTTTTCATAATCATAGAAAGTAGAAGTATAGAAGTTATCATATTCTTCATCTGTTACTTCACTTTTCTTCTTTTTCCAAATTGGAATCATAGAGTTTAAGGTTTCCATTTCTGTTTTTTCTTCATATTCCTCTTTAGAACCTTCTTTTAATTCTTTTTTGGTTACTTCCATTTCAATTGGATATTTAATATAGTTGGAATACTTTTTAATAATAGAACGTATTTTGTATTCTTCTAAGTAATCACTGTAAACTTCATCTTCTTCATCTTCTTTCATGGTTAAAATGATTTCAGTACCATAATCTTTTTTCTTGCATTCTTCAATAATATAACCGTCATTTCCTTCTGATTCCCAAAGATAAGCTTCTTTTGAACCATATGGTTTACTTTTAACAGTTACTTTATTTGCGATCATGAAAGCACTATAGAATCCTACTCCAAATTGACCAATAATGGAGATATTTTCATCTTGGTTTTGGCTTTTAAATAAGGAAGAACCTGATTCAGCAATCGTACCTAAATTGTTTTCTAATTCTTCTTTATTCATACCGCAACCATTATCTTTAATGGTAATGGTTTTCTTATCTTTATCTAAGAAGATTTGAATTTTTAAATCCTCTTTTTTAATTTTCATCTCTTTCTTTGTTAAACTATTAAAATAAGCTTTATCTAGTGCATCACTTGCATTGGATATTAATTCTCTGATTGAGATTTCTTTATTGGTATAAATAGAATGAATCATTAAATCTAATAATTTTTTTGATTCTGCTTTAAATTGTTTCTTTTTCATTTGTATCCTTCTTTCTTAACAAAGACATTGTACCTCACATTTTTAGCACTGTCAAGATGAAAGTGCTAAAATAAAAAATGCACATTGGCATTTTTACGAGTTTTGACTTAATTTTTCTTCCTTTTCTCGCATTTCTTTTTCTTCTTCCTTCCCTATTTTTGCAAAAAGAATCATTAAAATTAGGGAAGGAAAAATAACTATAATAGGTAAAAGCAATGTGATTAAATCATTTTGAAGAATCATAATGTAGCAGATTAAAAAAGTTATTACAAAGATGAAGGAACAGTGAATATAATCACGATTTTTTTTCATTTTATCCATATTTGCGAAATGAATGATTGCATAAAGGATATGAATTATAATATAGATTGTAATTAATGTATGATAGGTACCATTTTTTACTACAGTTGTCATTTCACTGTCGTGTTTAAAAATAAGAGATTTTCCTACTGTATAGCGTAAAAGCATGGTTATGAAAGGCATTACAAGAGGTGCCAAAACATAAAAAGCAGTTAGTCTTCTTTCTTGCCTTTTCAGTTTTTTAGGATCAATCACAATTATTCTTTCTTCTTTCTTAGAAGTTTCTACTTGTTCTTTTTCTGTTTCTTGTTTTTCTTCTTGAACCATCTGGATATTTGCCTGTATATTTGTTTTCATATTTAAGTCTAATCCATAATAATTAGAAATAATATCAATGGCTAGTTCAACTTCTTTTTTATTTATAAGATTGACTGTGTTTAGTTGTGACTGAAAATAGTTCATATCAGCAACTAATTCTTCTTTTGTTTTTGATACAGGCATGTTCTTTTTTTCAAAATTAATATTTAATTCTTCCTTAATTTTTGTAGTTTTATATTGACAATTGAAGGCCTTATTAATTACTTGAATAGCTGATGATAGATTCATTTTTAATACATTCTGATATTTCTTTTTTTCTAGTTCTAATTGTTTTGCTTGTTCTTCTTTATCGGAAACATGCTTTTTGATATAATCAATCTTACTAAAGTATTCTTTTTTTGCTTTTTCATATTGTTTCATAGAATCCCTACTCTCATTTAAATTATACGATATGGCAATTGCACTGTCAAGGAAGTTTCGTTGTATTTTCTTACTAAAAATGATAAAATAAAATCCAGTTAGGAGGCAGTTATGGAAAAGTTTGAATTAGTATCAAAATATAAACCTTCTGGAGATCAACCAGAAGCAATTGATAGCCTAGTGAAAGGAATTCAAGAAGGAAAAGATGCCCAAGTATTATTAGGGGTTACTGGAAGTGGAAAAACTTTTACTATCGCAAATGTGATTCAAAGAGTCAATAAACCGACTCTTGTTTTAGCCCATAATAAGACATTAGCAGGCCAACTTTATGCGGAATTTAAAGAATTATTTCCTAATAATCATGTAGAATATTTTGTTTCTTACTATGATTATTATCAACCAGAAGCCTATGTTGCTAAAACAGATACCTATATTGAAAAAGATGCCTCTATCAATGATGAAATAGATGAATTAAGACATTCTGCTACTTCTTCACTTTTAAGATATAAAGATGTTATCGTAGTGGCTTCTGTTTCTTGTATTTATGGTATTGGAGAAATTGAAGAATATAAAAACAAAATGTTAACTTTATCTTTGGGAGATGTGATTGAAAGAAATGAAGTTTTAACGAAATTAACAGAAATGTTATATGAAAGAAATGACATTGACTTTAAAAGAGGAACTTTTCGAGTAAGAGGAGATGTATTAGAAGTCATTCCTGCTAACCAGCATGGAAAAGGAATCAGAGTAGAATTCTTTGGAGATGAAATTGATCGTATCAGTGAATTTGATACTTTGACAGGTACGATTTTAGCAAATAAAAAATCAGTGTCTCTCTTCCCTGCTTCTCACTTTGTTACCAGTGAAGATAAATTAAAAATAGCAGTTGCGAATATCAGAAAAGAATTGGAAGAAAGACTTGCTTATTTTAAAGAGAATAACAAATTATTGGAATACCAAAGATTAATGGAAAGAACCAATTATGATATGGAAATGCTTGAAGAAACAGGTTTTTGTAGAGGAGTTGAAAACTACTCTCGCCCACTTGCTTTAAAAGAACCTGGAGCTACTCCTACAACGTTAATTGATTTTTTTGGAGATGATTTTTTACTCGTAGTAGATGAATCTCATGTTACAATTCCACAGGTAAGAGGAATGTATAATGGAGACCGCGCTAGAAAAGAAGTATTAGTGGAATATGGGTTTCGATTACCAAGTGCTTTGGATAATAGACCTTTAAAATTTCCAGAATTTGAAGCAAAGATTAAACAAGCCATTTATGTATCTGCTACTCCTGGAGATTATGAATTAGAAAAAACCAATCATCAAGTAATTGAACAGATTATTCGTCCAACTGGACTTTTAGATCCACCGATTGAAATTCATGAAACAAAAGGACAAATTGATCATCTGATTGGAGAAATTCATAAGCAAATTGATAAAAATGAAAGAACACTGATTACCACACTAACAATACGTATGGCAGAAGAATTAACGACATATTTAAAGAATTTAGATATCAAAGTTGCTTATTTACATAATGAAATTAAAACATTAGAAAGATTACGTATCATTCGTGACTTAAGAATTGGTAAGTATGACGTGGTAGTAGGAATTAACTTACTTAGGGAAGGAATTGATATTCCAGAAGTTAGTTTAATCGCAATTATGGATGCGGATAAACAAGGATTCTTAAGAAGTGAAAGAAGTTTAATCCAAACAATTGGAAGAGCTGCAAGAAATCAAAATGGTAGAGTATTAATGTATGCAGATATCATTAGTGATTCTATGGCAGTTGCGATAAAAGAAACAGAAAGAAGAAGAAAAATTCAAGAAGCATACAATCAAAAACATGGAATTGTTCCAAAAACTATCCAAAAAGAAATTCATGAATTAATTAGTAATGTAGCAGATAAAGAAGAATCAAAACCTGTTAAGATGTCAAAGAAAGAAAGAGAACTTACAATTTTAAATATTGAAGAAGCAATGAGAGAAGCAGCTAAGAATTTGGATTTTGAAAGAGCTATGGAACTTAGGGATGTGTTATTTGAATTAAAGGGAGAAAAATAATGTATTTAAAAAAAGTCTATATCGAAATTACCAATATGTGTAACAAGAATTGTTCTTTTTGTTCTCCTATGTTAAGGAAAAAAGAAGAAATGTCACTTAAAGATTTTGAACATATTTTAAAAGAAATAAAATCTTATACGAAATATATTTATCTTCATGTTAAAGGAGAACCCCTACTCCATTCAAAATTAGAGGGCATTATAAAATTATGTGAAAAACATGATATGGCAGTAAATATTACAACAAATGGGACTTTATTAAAAAAGAATAAAGAGATTTTATTATCCCCCTCTATCCGACAGATTAATGTCTCCCTTCACTCTTTTTCTTCCGAACCAAATTATATAGAAGACATTTTAGAGACAACAAGTTATTTATTATCTCATACTAAAATATATATGAATTACCGATTTTGGGCATTGAATAACAAGCAGTTAACAAACAAAAATTTGATGTTACTAAAAAAAATAGAATCTTATTTTCAAGTTTCTATTATAAATGAATTGAAAAAAACAGGAAAAAAAACAATCAACGATCATTTGTTTATCGAGACTGGAGATTCCTTTGAATGGCCTACCCTATCATCTTCTTTCTATGAAACAAAAGGAACTTGTTATGGACTGCGTACTCATTTTGGAATTTTAGTGGATGGTACAGTGGTCCCTTGTTGTTTAGATGCTGATGGGATTGTAGCTTTGGGAAATCTTTTGGAAGAATCTTTATCTGACATCCTTTCAAAAGAAAGAACTTTAGATATTATCAAACAATTTCAAAATCATAGTATAAAAGAAGAACTTTGTAGGCATTGTAGTTATCGAAAAAGATTTGAGGAATGAGAAATCATTCCTTTTCAGTGATTGAAAAAACAGAAAAATTTTTGTATAATGAATATGGAGAGTGTAAATATGAAAAATCAGAAAACCAACTATTTTTTTGATTGGTTGTTATATATGGTAGGATATGCAATTGTATTGATTACCGTTTCCCTTATCTTTAAAAAGAACATTTATATTGATCCAGAGTATTATGGATTATGGGGATTAGTTACCGCAATTATTATTTATGTATTAAATAAGACAATTAAACCAGTTTTGGTTTGGTTAACATTACCAATTACAGGTCTTACTTTAGGATTATTTTATCCATTTATTAATGTTTTTATTTTAAATATTGCCGATTTTTTATTAGGAAATCACTTTGAAATACATGGAATCTTTATTTCTTTCATTGTTGCTTGTTTGATTTCTTTAATGAATGGGATGATGGAATCATTGGTAATAGAACCAATTATTAGAAAGGGGTCTTCTAAATGAATCCAATTATGATTGATTTGGGTATTGTAACGATAAGATGGTATTCTTTTTTCATCTTTTTAGCGTTAATTATTGGAGGTTTTCTAGCACTTAAGGAATCTGAAAAATGGCATATTTCTGAAAACTTTATGATTAACTTAGCTTTTTATTTAATTCCACTATCAATTATAGGAGCAAGGCTTTATTTTGTGTTATTCCATTGGGATTATTACAGTCAACATTTGATTGAAATTCCACAGATTTGGAATGGTGGACTTGCAATTCATGGAGGAATTCTTTTTGGCTTTCTATTTATTCTAATTTATAGTAAAAAATATAAAGTTCATACCCTTAGATTATTAGATATTATTGTAGTAAGTCTAATATTAGGGCAAGCAATTGGAAGATGGGGTAATTTCTTTAATGGAGAAGCACATGGTCCAGCTACTACCCTAGCCTTTTTAAAAAATTTACATTTGCCTCAATTCATTATAGATGGAATGTATATTGACGGAACTTATTATCATCCTACTTTTCTTTATGAGTCAATATGGTGCTTAATCGGGTTTGTTGTATTACTCTTTGTAAGAAAAAGAAAATATAATAAAATGGGTCAAGTAACCGCTGTTTATTTAATGTGGTACAGTGTAGGAAGATTCTTTATTGAAGCACTTAGAACGGATAGTTTAATGTATGGCAATTTAAAAGTGGCACAAATAGTTTCCATTGTTCTAGCAATTATAGGCTTCTTATTATTTTTCTGGAGTAATAGAGGCTCAGTATTTGATAATCAGTACAATGATAAGCATAATCTGGAAGATGATAGTTTTTAGAAGACAAAAATGTCTTCTTTTTTCATATTTTAAAAAAATATAGTATAATATTATTAGGTGATTTGATGAAAAAGAAAGTAGTTGTATTGGGTGGAGGTACTGGATTATCCACATTACTTCGTGGATTAAAACAGTTTCCAATTGATATTACCGCAGTAGTATCAGTAAGTGATGATGGAAGAAGTACGGGAAGACTTAGAGAAGAATTTAAAACTCCAGCAGTAGGAGATATTAGACAAGTATTAGTTGCGTTGTCTGAAACAGAACCGTTAGTGGAAAAACTATTGAATTATCGTTTTGAAACTACTTCCGATTTAAATGGTCATGCAGTAGGAAATTTACTATTAACTGCTATGGACAATATTACTGGGAATATGTCAGATGGGATTGAAGCGTTAGGTAAAATATTAAATTTAAAAGGTAGAATTCTTCCTTTGACAGAAGATAATGTGACATTGATGGCAGAAATGAAAGACGGAAGTATTATAGAAGGAGAACATCATATAACAGATTCTTTAAAAGGAATCAAACGAATTTTTTATAAAGAAGAACCAAAAGTATGCCCTGAAGTGCTAGATTCTATAGAAGAAGCCGATTTAATTGTTTTCAGTATGGGAAGTTTATATACATCAATTCTGCCAAATTTAATTTCAGATGAGATGGTAGATTCTATTAAAAAAAGCAAGGCAAGAATCCTATATGCATGCAATGTCATGACACAACCAGGAGAAACAGATAATTTTACAGTAGGAGATCACATAAAAGTATTAAATTCTTATTTGAAAAAGAGAAAAGTGGATATTGTCATAATGAATAATGGAACGATCGATGCAAAATTAATTCAAAAATATGCATCTTTAGAGCAAAAGGATCCTGTTAAAATCGATCCATCTGAATTAAAAAAATTAGGAGTACAAGTAATTGAAGATGATTTAGTAAGTGTAGAAACAGGAACCATTCGTCATAATACCATGAAACTTGCATTCCATATTTTTTCAAGCATTGTATAGGAGGAAGAGCATATGTCTTTTACGAGTACCGTAAAAAATGAAGTAAGTAAATTAAGTACGATTGATTCAGAAAATATTTCAGAACTATCCGCAATTATTAGAACGATTGGTACTTACCGTGATGGAATAAGAATAGTAACGGAAAACGCAAGTGTTGCGCGTAGAGTATTTGGACTAGTAAAAGATACTTATGATGTACATCCAAGTGTTTCTGTAAGAAAAGGATATAATTTTAAAAAAGGCTTTTTATATGTATTAGAATTTCATCAAAAAAAAGAACTTATATTAACAGATTTATCTATTCTAGATTATGGAATCTATTTAGATGTTCCAAAGTCTTATATGGTGGATGATGAAGATTTGTTAAGAGCTTATTTAAGAGGGCTTTTTTTGGCAGTAGGAAGTATCAATGACCCAAAAACATCAAGATATCATTTGGAGTTTTTAGTGGATTCTAAAAAGTATGCAGAGTTTATTCAAAAATGTTTAAACAGGTATGATTTAAATAGTAAAGTTTTAAAAAGAGATAATAAATACATGATTTATGTGAAAGAAGCAGAAAAAATAGGAGATTTCTTAAGAATTATTAAAGCCTATGATGCGGTTATGTATTATGAAGATATCCGAATTTATAGAGACCATAAAAACATGACAAATAGATTAAACAATTGCGAACAAGCAAATGTAGATAAAATTATCCAAACAGGGATGGAACAGTTAAAAGAAATTGAATTTCTTGAAGAAAAAGGGGTATTTGATTTATTGGATGAAAAAGTGAAGATTGTCGCAACCTATCGAAAAAAATATCCAGAAGTTTCCTTAAATGAACTAAGTGAAATTATCAGTGTAGAAACAGGTACAAAAATCACAAAATCTGGAATTCACCATAGATTTCGTAAATTAAAAGAATTTGTGAATCGTATAAAAAAAGATTAAAAATCTTTTTTCTTTTTTTAAAATACTTGAAAAATTTTCAAAATCGGTTATAATAAAATTAGATAAGATAGGTGATTCTATGAAAAAATGGCAAGAGATTTCAATTTTTATAGCGTTTGTTGTTTTAGTTGGTTTTATAATGATGGATTACGTTTTAGATAATACTTTAAAGGCAGAAATTACTTCTAATGCCTATGTAACAGGTGTTGTAGAGAGTAGAATCGAGAATATCAGCAGTGCTTTTCTAGTTCATAATGCACAGGCTGGAGCTGTCTTACACCAAGGAAATAATTTTACTATCAGGGATATCGTTTTAGGTGATTCTGAAAGTTCTGTGTATTATTTATTTGATGTAAAAAATGAAGGAAAATTAAAATCAATGTTAGTTTCTTTATCTATTTTAAATGAGGAAAGCGAAGATTATGAAGCCTATGTAACTTATGCAGATGGAATATCTGTTAGTCTTGGAGATGTTTGGGATGAAGGAACAACCAAAACGATGAGATTAACGATTCAATATAAGGGAGAAGAAAGAGGAGAAATTCGAATTCCAATTTTAAATCTTTCTATGGGATTTGAACAAGCTTGAGAGAGGATATCCTCTCTTTTTTTTTCTTTCAAATTATAGTATAATGATATAGAGGCGATAGTATGGTTGAAGTATTTAATCAAATTACAAAAGAAATAAAAGAACATGATACAATTTTTATTATGGGTCATCAAGAAATTGACTTTGATGCATTAGGATCTGCATTATGTCTTTATGAAATTGTATCGAAATTTGAAAAAGATTGTTACTTATTTTTAGATCGCCCAATTACTTCTATGGATCAAAGTATCCAAAATGCCTTTGAAAAATTAAAACCATTATCGATTCAATTATTGTTTGGACATAATTATAAAAAGAAAATTGGAAATAATCCACTTATTATAGTAGTAGATACTCATAAATACGAAAGGGTCGCTTATCCAAAATTATTGGAACAAATAAAAGATGTGATCGTAATTGATCATCATATCAAAGGCAATGGATATATAAAAGATACCATTATGTCTTATATGAATTCTAGTTTGTCAAGTGTAGTAGAATTTATGGTACATTATGCAAAATACTTAAATGTAGAATTACCACCAATTATAAGCTCTATTATGTTAGCTGGAATATCGGTAGATACCAATGAATACCGTATGAAAACAACAGATGCAACATTTGAAGCTTCCTCTTTATTAATGAAGATGGGAGCAGATAATATTCAAAAACTTGAGTTTATGAGAGAAACAAAAGAAGATTATTTGAAAAGACTTGATTTTGTTAAAAAAAGTGATATTGTAAAAGATGGTTTTGCATTATGTATGATGGATGAACAAATTGTACAAGCAAAAGATCTTGCGATTATATCGGAATCCTTATTGCAGTTTAAAAAAATTAATGCAGCTTTTACGATAGGAAGGTTAGATGATGATATTGTTGGAATTAGCGCAAGATCATTAGGAGACATTAATGTGGAAGAAATGATGGAAGCACTAGGTGGTGGAGGACACTATCATGAGGCAGCTTGTCAATTAAAAGGAATTTCTTTAATAGAAGCAAAACATAAATTAATGGATATAATTAGGTGATAAAATGAAAGTGATTTTTATAAAAGACTTAAAAAATCAAGGGAAAAAAGGGGAAGTAAAAGAAGTTAAAGACGGATATGGTATGAACTTTTTAGTGAAAAATGGGTATGCTGTTCCAGCAACTTCAGGGAATCTAAAACATTTAGAAAAAGAAAATTCAGAAAAAGCTTTAGAAGAAAACTTGCTGATTAAAGATATGCAGGATTTAAAAAAGAAGTTAGAATTAAAACCAATTGTTTTTCATGTAAAAACAGGAAGTCAAGACCGTGTATTTGGAGCCATTAGTACGAAACAAATTAGTTCCGAATTAAAAAAACTTGGTTATGATATAGACAAGAAAAAAATTAAAATAGATGGAGAAATTGCTTCTTTAGGAACTCATAATGTAGAAGTAGAACTTCATAAAAAAGTGATCGCAACTATAAAAGTTGAATTAAAAAAGTAAGGAAGTGAAATTATGGCAGAAAAAGTAATGCCTCATAATATCGACGCAGAAAAATCTGTTTTAGGATCTATGTTTTTATCAAAAACAGCTGTTCAAAAAGCTTTGGAAAATCTGCAAAAAGCAACATTCTATTATGAATCAAATGGGATTATTTTTGATGCGATAAGTTCACTTGTAGATAAAGGGAAACCTATTGATATTACAACTGTAACAGCAGAATTAGATGAAAAAAAAGAATTAAAACAAGTAGGAAATGTTGAATATTTAGCAGAAATTGTAAATGCTGTTCCATCTGCCTCTAATGTGGATGAATACATTCGAATTGTAGAAGAGTGTTCGATTAAAAGAAGATTAATTGAAGAAGCAAGTGAAATTGTAAATCAAGTATATACTTCAACAGAAGATTTAACAGATTTATTAGAAACAGCAGAAAGAAAAGTTACGAATGTTGTAAAATCCAAAAAAGGAACTCAATTTCGTAATATGAAAGATATTCTTTCTAAAACACAATCTGATTTGGAAAGACTTTCTCAAAATGATGGAGAAGTAACAGGAATAGCGACTGGATTTTATGATATTGATAAATTAACATCTGGATTTCATGAAAATGAATTAATCATTATAGCAGCTCGTCCTGGTATGGGAAAAACAGCTTTTGCTTTAAATATCGCAACGAATATCGCTATTAATAGTAAGAAGCCAGTTGCTTTATTTAACATGGAAATGGGTGCTGAACAATTAGCAACTCGTATGATATCTTCCCTTGGACAAATTGAAGGTTATAAACTACGTAACGGGAAATTAGAACATAAAGATTGGAAAAGAGTCAATGAAGCAATGAGTCGTTTAATTGATACGAAATTATTCATTGATGATACCCCTGGTATGACAATTGGAGAAATCAGGGCAAAATGTCGTAGGTTAGATAGTGAACAAGGTGGACTTGGCATCATTATCATTGACTATCTTCAGTTGATTTCTGGATCTGCTAGATATGCAGGAAATAGACAACAAGAAGTATCTGAAATTTCAAGATCGTTAAAGACATTAGCGATGGAATTAAATGTTCCAGTCATCGCTTTAGCACAATTATCTCGTAGTGTAGAGGGTAGAGATGACAAAAGACCATTACTTTCTGATTTACGTGAATCAGGTTCTATTGAACAAGATGCAGATATCGTCGCATTTTTATATCGTGACGACTATTATACGAAAGAATCTGTTGATGAATTTACAAGTAAGAGTGAATTTATTGTCGCAAAACATCGTAACGGACCTACAAAAACAATTGATCTATTATTTAAGAAAAATACAAGTACATTCGTAAATTTTGTAAATGATGGATCTTAGGAAAGGAGAAACTATGAAAAAATTTTCATTCATTTCGATTGGAATTATTATCGCAATTTCAACTTTTTTACTAGGATTTAATTTTAATACGACAAAAGAACCGAATTCTTATTATCAAGTATATTTAGATAATGAAATATTAGGAACTGTTACATCAAAAAAGGAATTAGAAGATTACATCAATAAAAAGGGAGATTCTATTAAACAAAAGTATCAAGTAGAAAATGTTTATGCTCCCAATGGATTACAAATTAAAAAGATTAATACGTTTAATAATAAATTATCAAAAATAGAAGATATCTATTCTAAGATTGAAGAAAAAAGTCCTTTTACGATTCATGGATATGTATTTAACATCAAAAAAGAAAACGAAACGATTAAAGTATATGTTACGAGCCCAGATATCTTTAAAGATGCGGTTATGGAAATGATTTATACGTTTGTTGGTAAAAATAGCTACCAAGCTTATCTAGATGGGACCCAACTTAAAATTGTTTCAACCGGAAAAGAAATTACCAATGTCTATCTAGAAGATGATATTACCTATAAAGAAACATATATACCAGTTAGTGAAACAATCTATACGACATCTCAACAGTTAGCGAAATATCTATTGTTTGGTACTACAGAAGAGCAAAGAAAATATATTGTACAAGCAGGAGATACTATTGAAAGTGTTGCATTTCAAAATGAAATATCAGTTGAAGAATTTTTAATATCTAACCCAACTTTTACAAGTGAAAAGAATTTGTTATTCCCAGGTCAAGAAGTAACGATTGGTGTAACAGATGCAAAAATAAATGTTGTAGAAGAATCTTATGTGGTACAAGATATTGAAAGTAATTATAAAGTAGAAGAAGTTTATGATGACAGTTTAGTTGTTGGAACAGAAGTTGTTCGAAGAGCAGGGGAAAATGGATTAGAAAGAGTTAGCCAAGAAGTGAAAAGAATTAATGGATCCATTACATTTATTAACCCAATCAGTAATGAAACTCTAAAACCTGCAGTTAATAAAATTATTGCGCTTGGAACAAGACAAGTACCTAGTATTGGACGTACTGGTGACTGGACTTGGCCAACTGATAGTGGATGGACGATTTCTTCTCCATATGGTTGGCGTATTGATCCATTCTCTGGAGAACGTAGTTTCCATGCTGGACTTGATATTGCAGGTACCGGATATGGATCTCCAATTTATGCTGTAACAAATGGAGTAGTTACAGATGTAAACTATGGAAGTGTCAACGGATATTATGTCACAATTGACCATAATAACGGATATTGGACAAGATATCTTCATCAAAATTCATGGCCAATTGTTTCTGTTGGACAAGTAGTAGCGCAAGGTCAAGTAATTGGATATGTTGGATCAACAGGGGCCGCAACAGGTCCACACTTACACTTGGAAGTATGGGTAGGTCAACCATATCGTGGTGGATATACCGTATCTCCATTTAGTATGTACTAATGAGATTTTCAGTTTTAGCAAGTGGTTCCAAAGGAAATTGTACCTTTATAGAAACAAAAGGTACAAGAATCCTAGTTGATTTAGGAACCACTTCTCTTTATGTAGAGAAAGAATTAAAACAATTAAATGTTGATCCCAAAACAATCCAAGGTATCTTTATTACGCATATCCACAGTGACCATATAAGTGGTTTAAAAGTATTCTTAAAAAAATATAAAATGCCATTATTTTTAAGTGAAAAAATGTATAAAGAATTAAGTAAAATGATTTCTATTTCTGATTATGTAATTTTAGAGGATGATACATTTTTGTTAAATGATTTAAAAGTAGAAATTTTTAAAACTTCTCATGATGCAGATGATTCCAATGGTTATATTTTTTATTCCGATGAGAAAAGTGTAGTTTATATAACCGATACTGGTTACATCAATAAAAAATATCATAAAAAGTTAAAAAATCATTCCTTTTATATTATGGAAAGTAATCATGATATCGAAATGCTTATGGATGGGAAATATCCTTATTATTTAAAACAGAGAATATTAGGAGATAGAGGACATTTATCTAATTTAGACTCTTCCAACTATTTATCGAGTTTTATTGGGGAACAAACAGAAGGCGTTGTTTTAATCCATTTAAGTCATGAGAACAATACTCCAG